>CAZBEP010000119.1:0-1759 GCA_964490925.1 uncultured Eggerthellaceae bacterium
GGCTCGGCGTGCGAGGCGGGCGTGGCAGGGCGCGGCGGGGGGCGCGGCGGCGCGCGAGCCGGGCGTGGCAGAAAAGGCTTGCTGAACGAAAATCATTCAGCAAGCCTCTTTTTCTGCCACGATTTTCCAAAAACCGTCCCTGCTGAACGGCCGCCCGGCCGCCGAGCCCGTCCCGCAGGCGGCCGCGCCGCAGCCGCGCCGTGATCGCTCAGTAAGCGACCTCTCCATCCCGACGCGGCTCGAAAACCGCCTGCCGATCTCGGTGCCACAGATCCGAGCGGTTTTCGCCCGCGCGCCCTCCAATCTAAAGGAGGAAGCTCACCCGCCGCGCCTCCCGACGGCGGCGCGAACGCATCCTGGGCGCGGAGCGCGCCTAGCAGGCCCGCCGCGACGGCACCGGAGCGGCAGGCGGAAGCGAGGGCACGGCCTCATAAAAGACCCGGCGCCAAGGTACGCATGGCCGAGGATGCGCATGGTATGCCGCTCAGATTCCTCGTCGCGGGAGGCGCCGAGGCGGATGTCGATCCGCAGCCGCGCCGACCGGCGGCTTCACGGCTTCCTACTCGCGAGCCGCGCCTACGTCACAGAAGAGGCGCTTGCCAAAGGCCGTCGAGATCGGGGCGGACGCGGCCGCCCCCTCCAAGTCGAACCGCACGGTGCAAAGGAGCATCGACCTGCACGTATACAGGCAGCGGCACGGGGTCGGAAACGCCTTCGAGAGGCTCGAGAGACAGCGAGGGACAGCCGCCCGCCACTGCAAGAGGCTCTCCTCCTTCGTTGCCGCCGTGCGGATCCGCGGCGCGGGGCGGCGGGCGGCTGCGGCGCGCGCCGGACGTCCGCCTGCCGCGCGGCGCCTACAGCGCGCACGCCGCCTACAGCGCGAGGATCCCCAAGTGCTCGAGGAGGATCTTCAGTCCGATGAGGATGAGCACGACCCCGCCGATGATCGTCGCGGGCTTCTTGAAGCGCGCCCCGAACGCATGGCCGACCGCCACGCCGACAAAGGACAGAACGAACGTGACAAGCCCGATCTGCGTCGCGGACGCGACGATGTCGACGCGCAGAAACGCGAGGGAGATGCCGACGGCAAGCGCGTCGATGCTCGTCGCGACGGCAAGCATCGCCACCTCGCGGACGTCGAGCGCAGAGTCGCAGAGGTCGGGCTCGTCGCAGTCGTCTGAGCGCAGCGTGTCAAAAAGCATTTTGGCTCCGACGAACGCGAGCAGCGCGAACGCGATCCAGTGGTCGAACGGCGTGATGAACGACTCGAACTGCGACCCGAGCAGGAAGCCGACGGTCGGCATAAGCGCCTGAAAACCGCCGAAGAACAGCGCGATCACCGCAGCCTGGCCAAGGCGCAGCCTCGGCATGGCCAGCCCTTTGCACACGGCGACGGCGAACGCGTCCATCGAAAGCCCGACCGCGATGAGAAACACTTCGACAAAACCCATGAGACCCCCTCGAAACGGCCTGTCAACGCCCTGGACGCACCGGGGGCGCCGCCAGGATGCGCATCCGAGCAGCCTGCGGGCCGCCCGAGTATAAAAAAACCGACGCGCGCGTCGGTTCGCAAAGGCGGTGCGACGCGTTCGTCGCACCGCAAGTCTTGTCGTTTCAGGCCGGCCAGCCCTGTCGAGGGCAGCATGTTGACGAGGCCGCACTGCACGCGATCCCTCGCGAGCAGCGTCGACTACTCCCTTGCGGAGCCTGTGCAGTGTACCATATCCGGGCGACACGCGAGACGCCGGGCACGCGAGAT
>CAZBEP010000119.1:1859-5915 GCA_964490925.1 uncultured Eggerthellaceae bacterium
GCGGACGAAGAAGCCTTCGCGGACAAGGTCGTCCGCGATCGAATCGAAGGCGGCGCGCTCGATCGCGGTCCTGCCGTGCGCGCGCTCGAACTCGTCGAGCCTTATGTGGGCCTGCGCGCAGGAGACGCCCTCGCCCGAGGCGAGCACGATGCGCACGAGCTCCGCCCGCTTCTGCCGCCTCGATCCCTGGAAAGCGCTCTGCCGCGCATACGACGCCGATCGCCTCGACGGGTTCGCAACCGTGCGCTTGAGATGCGCGCCGTAATCGAGCAGCGCGTAGTACCATCCGCGCACGTCGCCGCCCGCCGGCGGGCACGTCGTCCGCACGAGCGGGACGATCTCGGAATCGGACACCCGGTCGCGGTCGGCGAACAGCTCGTGGATGAACACGGCGCGCACGTTCGTCTCGAGATAGACGCTCGGAGCCCCGTAGGCGAACGCGACGACGCCGGCGGCCGTCGCCGGGCCGATGCCGGGAAGTCGCTGCAGCTCGGCGGCGCTGCGGGGAAGCGCGCCGCCGCAGTCGCGCGCGCAGGTCTGCGCGGCGCGGCGGAGCATGAGGGCCCGCCGGTTGTAGCCGAGCCCCTGCCATTCTTCGAGCACGTCGGAGGCAGATGCCGAAGCGAGCGCATCGAGCGTCGGGAACCGCCCCATGAAGCGCTCCCACCGGCCGAGCACGCGAGACACCTGCGTCTGTTGAAGCATCACCTCGGAAACGAGGACGGCGTACGCGTCGTCGAGGTTGCGCCACGGAAGATCGCGCGCGCAGGAGCGCCCCTCGTCGCGCACGCGCGCGACGAACGCCTGCGGCGACAGCGCGGCGCCGGCAGGCCAGACCGGAGCGGCGACTCGCCCGGAGCGCGCCCGGGCACTCACGCCCCGGCGGCCGGGGACGCAGACTCGAAATCGCCCTCTTGGGTGGCGAAGGCCGTGAACCTGGGGTCGGAGCCTTCCCGAGAGTCCTCCTCGGCGCCTTCCTGGTCATCCTTTTGAGAGTCCTTCTCGGCGCTCGCGGGCGAAGCCTCGCCCTTCCTGGTGAGCAGCGAGGCGAGCGTGACCTTCGAGAAGTACGACCGAAGCATCTCGTTGGCTTCCTCCCACATGTGGTTGTACTCGCAGTCCTTGCTTCTTTCGCAGTACTGAGGATCGGCCGTGCACGGAGTGAGGGAGATCGAGCCGAGCACGGTCTCGATCAGGTCGGCCACGGTCGTCTTTTCGGGGTCGCAGTTCAGCTTCAGGCCGCCTCGCGCGCCCCGAACCGTCGTGACGACGCCGGCCTGCACCAGCTCGTGTTGGATGCTGCGCGCGAACGCGTACGGAATGCCCTCTTCCTCAGCGATCTCCGAAACCGACCGATAACGGTCGCCTGCATAGTATGCGGCGCGGATGATCCGGCATGCGTAGTCGAACCGTCTTGTAATGTTCATGATGTTCCGATCTCGTCATGCTTCGAACCCGAAGCGGTCGATGTCGTCGATGGTGCGGCGGAAGTCGCGTACGACCGCCTCTTCGAGCTCCTTGTACTCGCTCGAGTCGAGCGGCTGGTACGCGGCCAGCTTTTCGAACAGGTTCTCCGCCGTCACAGGCGTGTACCGGCGCGTCGCGAGGCCCTCCTTATACGCCTCGTCGATCGCCTCGCGCACGGCCATGTAGATGTCGTAGCGAGGCAGATGCGCAGAGCATTTCACGAGCGCAGCCCGATCTACGCCGCGCAGCGACGGGTGGTCGCGCATGACGTCCATCCATATGTCGATCCGCTCGGCCGGTGTCGGGTACCCGATGTCGACGAGCGTGAACGGCTCTAGAAGCTCGCAGAAGAACGGGTCGATCTCGTCGGCGGTCGATGCGGTGGCAAGCACGTAGACGTCGGGATTGTCCACGGAGGTGCGGATGAGGTTGATGGCCTCGCGCGCCCCGCGAGAAAGGTGAGCCATCATGAAGCCGCCGAACCCTTCGCCCGCATCGGCGTCGGCCGGCGGAGCGCCCCACAGATCGACGTCCTCGAGCACGAGCGCCCCGCGCCCCTCGAACACCGTCCCTGCGGAACCGAGCCGCAACTGCCGCTCCGTCTGCGCCATGACGCACAGCACGGGCATGCCGGCAAGGCTTTCCTCGACGTGCAGCCGCACCGTCGGCAGGTCGAGCTCGCCGACGGTCGCCATGGCGAACCGCAGCGCGTCCTCGCGCGCGGGCGCACGAAACAGGAGCGTGTCGGCAGCGGGCATCCGGTCGAGCCCGTGGCGCACGTTGAGCGTGCGCACGAGCCGGTCGAACTCAGGATCCTCGCCGACGCCGACGCCGAAGGACTGCATCGTCTTGATGGCCTCGTCGTAGCCGACGAGGTCCGCATAGGTGATGCGATCCACCGTCGAGAACGAGATCTCGGACTTTTCCCCGGACACGTCGCCTTCGCGTTCGCCTCGGCGGCTCTCGGAGCGCTTGCCGCCGGCCTCCGCATCGCCGGGCTTGTTGTCCGTCGCCGCAGCGGGCCGCTTCGCTTTCTCGCCCACAGGCGTCGGGTGGGCGAACATCACGTGGGCGCGCAGCGCGCTCGAATCTCCTATCCCCAGAAAATCGCGGGAGATCGTTTCCGCCATGTCCTCAAGTTCCTCGCGGGACAGGCCGAACTCCTCGAGCTTGTCGAGGGCGAGCCGTTGGAGCTGCTGGGCGTATGCGGGCACCTCGTCGGCATCGAGATAGGGCTCGAGCTTGTCGAATACGTACTCGGCGAGCGCGCGCTCGCCGAGCTTGCACGACAGCGACCATGCCTGCTTGAGGCCCTCGACAGCGGCGGCGCTCGGCGCGATGGGGCCTTGGGCCGCGCGCTCGAACGCCGCAAGGTAGAGGTGAAGGCCGATGACCGTGTCTCCAGCAGCGCAGGCGCACGCCGCCCGACGCAGGTAGTCTTGCACCGAATTGTCACTGTCGCCGTTGTGGTTGATCAGATTGCCCTTGTCTGCGCTTTCGACCATTCGACCTACCTCCTGAATGTCGAAGCCTTAAATCACTCTTAATTGTAGTATTCTCAGGTACCATTTTACGCAATCAAGAGGGGATTTGTAAGTCGTTCACACACAAAAAAAAAAAACAGCCCCTTTGGAAACGTCCCAAACGGTAGCCGTCCCGCATCCGGCGGCGAAAGGCGGCGCAGGCGCGCCGCGCGGGTCACCAGTCGAGGACGGGCCAGCCGCGCCTCCGCGCATAGCGGGCAAGCGTGGGTCCCGGAGTGACGGCATGCGGCTCGCGCGCCGCCTCGAGGAGCTGCCGATCGGAGTAATGATCGCCATAGGCAGCGGAAAGCTCCCAGGCGCCTTCTCCGAACTCGGCATCTGCCCACCGGGCGATCGCGAGCGGCTTTTCGGCGCCTTCCGTCGGCGTGCAGGCGACGTCGCGCGTGTAGCGGCCGGTTCCGTCGATGCGCATGTGAGTGGCGATGACGTGATCGAACAGCCCCCGGCATTCCTGGGCGCGATTCAGGATGGGGGCGAACGTCGCCGACACGACGACGATGCGGTCGCCTGCGGCGCGGCGGCGGGCGATCTCCTCGAGGGCCTTTTCCCGCAGCAGCCGGTCGATGCGCTCGTCATAGAAGTCGGCGAGGAAGCGGTCGGTCTCCTTTGCGGGCTTGTCCGCAAAGGCCGTGAACACAAGCCCGCGCACCCAGCGTTCGTTGTGCGGCGCATGGAACTTGTAGGCGGCGGCCCACAGCAGGATGCGCGCGAGAACCGACGGGCGAAGCCTGCCGCGCAGCCCGAGGTGGCGCACGAGCAGCACCGGGGAGCTTCCGTCAATGCACGTCCCGTCGAAGTCGAACGCCGCGATGCGCGCTTTCGCGCGCGGCCTTTCGATCTCGGTGCCGTCGCCCACGTCGTCCCTCCTCCGCTCGGCCTTCGTTTCCGCTTTCTGTCGCGCATCATAGTGCCGGACGCCACTGCGGCGGCTCTGAGGGTCGGCAAATCTGCTCGGGAATCCGCCCGCCGGCAAAAAACGGGCGCGCCGCGCGGCGCGCCCGCCTCAAAAGCAGAGAACTCTCGGAAGAGGGTTGTTACTCTTCGG
>CAZBEP010000120.1:0-5895 GCA_964490925.1 uncultured Eggerthellaceae bacterium
GCCGGACATTCTCCGACAAAGCCCGACATAAAGGTATACAGGCAGCTCATGAGCGGTATAATGCATCGCCGTGCGCATTCTTGCGCCAAGGTGACGTGCGTCGAACGTTGGCGCAAGAAGGAAGGGAGATTCCATGGAGATCGAAGCGTACTGCATGAAATGCAAGGAGAAGCGTCCGATGAAGAACCCTGCGGAGAGTCTGACGAAGAACGGCAAGCCGATCACGAAGGGAACCTGCCCCGAGTGCGGCACGACGATCTGCCGCATCGGCTCGTCGAAGTAGCGCTTCTCGTTCTTTCTTTTGGCGCGGCAAAGGAAGGCCCGTCCCCGCGCTCCTTGCGAACGGAGCCGGCTCGCTGCGATGCCGGCCGTCGAGGCGGCACGGCGTTCGCCCGCGTGAGCGCCCATGTCGGAAGGAAGGCGCGGCCTTCTCGTCGCGCATGCGGACTGTCGACCATTTGGCGATTTCCGACGACGATCCTCCCGTCGAGCTTGACAAACCGAACGTACGAGCGCACAATAATGCGCGCTGTCTTCAGAAAGCCGCTGCAGCGGCTGGCAGCGTATGTAGTGCGCGCCCTTACCTCAGCTGGATAGAGGGACTGACTACGAATCAGTACGCCGGGGGTTCGAATCCCTCAGGGCGCGCCAGATCCTTTCCGGCGACTCTGCCGTTCTCAAGGGCTCTTTGCTTTTTCGGTCGGGCTTCCTGCGTCCGTTGTTCGCATCTGGCGGCTCCCTGTCGGGTCGTCGCCCTTCTCTGTGGCTTCCGCGCGTCTGCCTTCGGGAGCATCGCTGTGCGCCGCCTGGTGCTACACTAAAAGTCATGGGGAAAGGGACGGACAGGACTGACGCCGGGATCGCCGCCGCGAAGGAGGTCTCCCGCCGCGTCGCGAAGGCCGCCCGCGCGGCGATCCCGGCGTCAGAGCGCGACAGGAAGAGCCGGGCGATCTGCTCCGAGGTCGCCCGCGCCTTCGACGCGCGGGCGGAGGCGCGCCCGCGCCCGTTCGTCGTCGCCCTCTATGCGGCGCTGCGCGACGAGGTCGCGCTCGACGCGCTCGCCCGCCACGCCTACGACTGCGCCTGGCGGGTCTGCTTTCCCGCGATGGTCAGGTCGTCTGCCGCTCCCGACGGCGCGGGTGCCGCCATGGCGTTCTTCGCTGTTTCACGTGAAATGTTCGAGGCGCGCGCCGCGCCGTTTCTCGCGCGTCCGGCTCGCTCCTGCGACGAGGCCGCCCTCGCGCGCGCCGGACTCGCGCCCGTGCCGCCTCGCGACATAGACGCCATGGCCGTGCCGCTCGTCGCCTTCGACGACGGCGGCGGCAGGGTCGGCTACGGCGGCGGCAACTACGACCGGTATCTCCCTCGCCTGCGCGCCGACGCGCTCGCCGTCGGCGTCGCCTTCGAAGAGCAGCGCGTCGCGTCCGTTCCGCGCGAGGGTCACGACGTGCCGCTCGCGCGCGTCGTGTACGCGTAGGCTCGATGCTGCAGGCGGCACGTGCCGCCTGTGCTCGCCGCCCTCGGACGGCGAGGAGGGCCGGCCTGGCGGGGCTTCTCGGGTCAGGCGGGCTCCGCCTGGGCTTCCTGCTGCCTCTTCACGATGCGGATCTCGTCCCCTTCGGAGATGGTTCCGCCGCGCACGACGCGCGCGAACACTCCCTCGCGCGGCATGATGCAGTCGCCCACCTGGTGGTAGATCGCGCAGCGCGCGTGGCATTCCTTGCCGATCTGCGTGAGCTCGAGCACGACGTCGTTGCAGGAAAAGCGCGTTCCGATCGGCAGCTCCTTGAGGTCGAAGCCCGCCACGACGATGTTTTCGCCGAACGACCCGTTGCGCACGTCGGCGCCGCGCCGCTTGAACTCCTCGACCTTCTCGTAGGAAAGCAGGCTCACCTGCCGATGCCACGCGCCCGCGTGGGCGTCGCCGTCGATGCCCCACTCCTCGCGCAGCTCGATCGACGGGCGTTCCGTTTTCTGGGTTCCTTTGGCGTCGCTTGTGCAGACGGCTTTGACCATGCCCATGGCAGCACCTTTCTCGTAGGCGATATGCCGTGCGCCACCTCGGCATACCCGGTGCAACCACAGGCCGTGCCCCATGTTCCGCTGCACGACGGAAAAGCGCGATGCGCGCATGGGTCCTTCTCGGCGCAGTCCGGATTATAGCGGAACGCGGCTGGTTGCCGTCGAAAAAGGGAGCGGGCGCCGCATCTGCGGGGAAATGTCGGACAGGGGCCTTCGGCCGCCGCCCTTCGCGCTGCGGCGCCATTTCGCGCCGCGTGTCCGCCCGACGCCCCCTCGCGCCTCTCGGGCGAGCGTGCGTCCGCTATACTGCGCCGTCAGGGAGAAGGAGCGTCGCGCTCCTTCGGGCGCGCGGCCGCAGGAGGAGCGGCTGCCGAAAGCGGGCTGCCGACGGACAGCGAGAAGGGGGCTCCTATGGAAGGCTTCGATCTTGTCAGCACGGGGGCGTGGTCGATCGTCCCGCCGATTCTCGCGCTCGTGCTTGCGCTGGTGACGAAGGAGGTGTACTCCTCGCTTGCCATCGGCGTATTCTCGGGCATGGTCATCTACCAGTTCACGCTCAGCGGTCCGGGCGTCAAGCAGCTCGTCGACTCGTTTGCGATGCTTCCGCAGATGATGGCCGAGCAGATCGGCGGAAACGGCGCGCTCATACTGTTTCTGGCGCTGCTCGGCGCGCTCACCGTCGTCATTGCGATGGCGGGCGGCTCGCGCGCCTACGGCGAGTGGGTGGCGCAGCACGTCAAGAACGCGCGCGCCGCCCAGGTGATGACGGTGATCCTCGGCATCGTCATCTTCGTCGACGACTACTTCAACTGCCTCACGGTCGGCGCGGTCATGCGTCCCGTCACCGACCGCTTCAAGGTGAGCCGCGAGAAGCTCTCCTGGCTCATTGACTCGACGGCCGCTCCCGTGTGCATCATCGCGCCGGTGTCGTCGTGGGCGGTCGCCGTGAGCGGGTATCTCGGCGAAGGCGGGTTCTCCACCTTCGTGGCGTCGATCCCGTACAACTTCTACGCGCTGCTCACCATCTTCTTCGTATTCTTCATAAGCCTCACGAAGGTCGAGTTCGGGCCGATGCGCGCGGCCGAGCTGCGGGCGCGGGGCATCGCCACGGCCGGCGCGGTCGAGAACGAGCGGCTGCGCAGGCTCGCGACGCTGCGCACCGACGAGGAGTCGACGGATAAAACTCCTCCGGCCGACCTGCCGTCGATCGTCACCGAGGACAACGACATCGAGGAGGCCGCCGCAGCCGCCGTCGAAGAGTACAAGGGGATGGACGTCTCGGAGAAGGGGCGCGTGTTCGATCTCGTGATCCCGATCATCGTGCTCATAGTGTTCTCTGTCCTCGGCATGCTGTACGCGGGCGGCTTCTTCGAAGGAGTCGAGCTTTCTGTGGCCGTCGGAGAGGATCCGGTGGCGGGGCTGTGCATCGGGGCGACGGTGGCGCTCGTCGTGGCGGCGGGCATGTTCCTGCCGCGCGGGCTCATGACGCTCGACGGCTTTGTGGGCGGCATCTCGGAGGGCGTGCGGTCTATGGTCGGGGCCATCATGATCCTCGTGCTCGCGTGGAGCCTCGGCGCTGCGTGCCGGTACCTCATTGGCACGGGCGAGTTCGTAAGCGGCCTGCTCAACAGCTTAGGGGTAGGGCTTGCGCTGCTGCCGGCGGCAATCTTTGTCGTGTCGGCGTTCATCGGGTTCGCGATGGGCACCTCGTGGGGCACCATTGCGCTCATCCTGCCGATCGTCGTCGGAGTGTTCGATCCGTCGACCCCGCTGTTCCTCGTGGCCGTGGGCGCCGCGCTCGGCGGCGCGGTCTACGGCGACCACGCGTCGCCCATCTCCGACACGACGATCCTCTCGTCGGCCGGTGCGCAATGCAACCATCTGCGCCACGTGTCGACCCAGCTGCCGTACGCGACGGTGGTCATGGTCGTCAGCTTCATCGGATATATCGCGGCGGGCCTCTTGGGAAGCCCGTGGGTCTCGCTTGCGGCGGGCGTCGTGCTCGTCGCGGCGTTCGCGATCGCGCTGTCGAGGCTTTCCGAGCGCAGGCAGAGGGCGGCGTAGACCTTCCGTCGCCGAGACCCGCCGGGCGTGACGCGCCGCGCAACGGGGCGCCGCGCCGCGCCCCCTGCGCCCGGTACGCGCAGGCGCCGTGGGCGTCGAGGCCAGCGGCTCTGCGCGACGCGCTTCTGCCCGTCCTCCATTCGGGCTTGCGGCCCGCGCGGCGGGGCGCGGGGAGCGCGGGAGGCGCGGGGAGCGCGGCACAGTGGGAGGGCTCATGGACTTTGGCTCGATGCTTGCGGCGTTTCTGTCGCTGGACGGCGCCGCTCTCCTGTCTGCGGGGGTAGATCACGCCTCGGTGATCGTTGGCGTGCTGACCGGGGCGATGTTCGCATGCGATCGAAAGCTCGACGTCGTGGGCGTGGCCGCGCTCGGGTTGGTGACCGGCTATGGCGGCGGCATCATGCGCGATCTGCTCCTGCAGTCGCACGGCATCTACTTCACCTCGCATCCCGAGCTCATCCTCGCGAGCATCGTCGTATGCGTGTTCGTTTTCTATTTCCGCGGACTGCTCAAATACCTCGACGCGACGGTCTTTTTCGCCGATTCGTTCTCGGTGGGGCTGTTCGCGTTCGCCGGCGCGAGCAAGGCGATCGCAAGCGGGCAAAGCCCCGTGATGGCGGTCATCTTAGGGGCGGTCACGGCGGTGGGAGGCGGGGCGCTGCGCGACATTTGCGTCGGCGAGATCCCGGGCATCTTCTTGCGCGGCAACTTCTATGCGCTGGCCGGCCTGGCGGGCGCGTGCGTGTTCACCGTGCTTGCGCTCGCCGGCTGCCCGCAGGTCGTCGCGGGCGCCGTGTGCGTGGCGACGGCGATGTTTTTGCGGTATACGAGCGTGTACTTCGACTGGAAGACCCGCAGCGAGGCCGACTACACGCCGCATGTGAAGCGTTCGCTTCGCAAGGTCGTTGCGACCGTGATCGCCGCCGGCTCGGCGCGCAGCAGGCAGAAGTAGGGATCCCTGCCGATCAGAGGGGATCCGTCGCGGCCGGGCGGCCGTCCGACGAGTTCGGCGCCCGTCCGCGACGGGCGGTTACCGACAGTAGCGCAGCAGCTCGGACGCGTCGGAGATCACTGCGTCGGCATCGGCGAGCGCCGACGCAGGGTGGTAGCCCCAGGCGACGCCGATGGCGAGCGCGCCGGCGTTCTTCGCGACCGCGACGTCGGTGGGAGAGTCGCCGACGTAGGCCGCGTCTGCCGGGTCGGCGCCCAGCTCGGCGAGGGTGAGCAGCAGCCCGGTCGGATCGGGCTTGCGCGGGAAGCGCGCGCACTCCCCGTGCTTCGCGTCGAACAGCGTCGGCATGAACTCTTCGATCACCTGCTGGACGCCGTCGTCGTATTTGTTCGAGAGCACGGCCGTTTTCGCGCCGCGCTCCCGCAGCCGTGCGATCGCGTCCTCGATGCCGGGGTAGGCTTTCGTGAGGCGCCCTTCGAGCTGCGGGTGGATCCGTCTCCAGCACGCCATGGCGCGCTCGGCCGCTGCTTCGTCGGTGCCGTCGGGGACGGCCTGGTATATGAGGGCGCGCACGCCGTTGCCGACGAAGCGCTTGATCTCGTCTGCCGTGCGCTCGGGATACCCGCATTCGCGCAGCGCCGCGTTCGTGATGACGACGAGGTCGGGCAGCGTGTCGAGCAGCGTGCCGTCGAGGTCGAACACGAAGGCGGAGCGACCCTTCGCGGGCGCGTCTTCTGCCATGGAGCCTCCCTGACATGACAAAGCCCACGGCTTGCAAAGCCATGGGCGAGAAAGCGGTGGAGCGGGTGACGGGACTCGAACCCGCGAATACGAGCTTGGGAAGCTCGGGCCTTACC
>CAZBEP010000121.1:0-5781 GCA_964490925.1 uncultured Eggerthellaceae bacterium
TGCCGAAGGACGCGCCCATGTTCGCCGCGTTCGTGACGGACTTCGCGAAGATCCACGAGATGAAGATAGACGCGGTGATCATCCAGCCCGCCGCTTCGCGACCCTTCCTGTCCTCGCCGCGGAAAAACCCGCCGATTGAGACCGTCTTTGGTGACAGGATGAACATCACGATGCCGTAGACGACGAGGAACCCCCAGAAGAAGATTCCGGTTGAAAGATCCATGGAAGCAGCCCCTTTCCGGACGCGCAAACGCCTGGCTCCTTGCGCGACGCATTCGCGCACGACGCCGTTCCCTGTTCGAAGGAGTACGCAGAGGCATCTGTGCACTTCTGTTTTATTTGCCAGGCAAAGCAAAGACTATCACTAATAATGGATTATATCTACTAAAACCAGTTCAACCATGGGAGTTTTCCCAGACGCATGTGCCGTCGCGGCCGTAGCCGCAGGGACTGGGTTCGCGCAGAAGTTCGCTCATCTCGTCGGAGCTGTGCCAACCGCACTGGCATCGGCCTGCGCGGCGATTATTCGGGCGAGATCGCACGAGGCGGTCGCGTTCGCGATCAGGGAATCCGGCGGTTTCCTTCGCGCCTGCGCGCTATGCGGACAGATCCTCGACGAAGCCCACGCGGTAGCGCTCGAATACGACCTCGCCCGCGTCCTGCGTGGCGGCGAGATCCACGTCGGCGGCGATGCCGAAGTCGCGCGCGCCGTCGGTGTCTTTGAACGTCTGGACGACGTGCCAGACGCCTGCGGATTCCTCGTCGCGTTCGTCGATCGCGAGGTAGGCCATCGACCGCGCGTCCGCGTCGACGAGGACGTCCTCATGCTCGTCGTAGAAGGCGTCGAGCGAGGCGCGCCAGCGGTGCTCGGGCCAGCCGAACTCCGCGTCGGCCTTGCCGAGCGCGTCGGAGCGGTCTTGCGCGGCGAGATCCACGCGTCGGATGAGCGCGTTTCGCACGAGCACGGTGAGCGCGCGGCGGTCGCGCACGAGCGCGTCGCCCTCCGGCGGCGCGGCGTCGGCGCCGCCGTTTCCGAGGTCGCCCGCCTGCTCCCATTCGTCCACGAGGCTCGAATCGACCGAGTGCACGACGAAGTCGAGCCAGGCGATGACGTCCTCGAGGCGATCGTCGCAGCGGTCGACGGGCACGGTGCGGTCGAGGGCGCGGAACGCGTCGGACAGGTAGCGCAGCAGCGTCCCCTCCGACCGCGCGATTCCGTAGCGGCCCACGTAGTCTTTGAACCCCGACGCCGTCTCGACCATGTCGCGCAGCACCGACTTCGGGCGCGGCTCGTAGTCGCGCGCCCACGGCACCGACTCGCAGTACTTCGAGAACGCGAAGTCGATGAGATCCTCGAGCGGCTTGGGGTAGGTGACCTCGGCGATACGCTCGAGGCGCTCCTCGTAGTCGACGCCCTCCGCCTTCATCGCGGCCATCGCGTCGTCCTTCGCGCGGCGCTCCTGGGCGCGCAGCACCTGCCACGGGTCTTCGAGCGTCGCCTCGACGAGCGACACGACGTCGAGCGCGTAGTCGGGGGAGTCCGGGTCGAGCAGGTCGAGCGCCGCGAGCAGGAACGGCGAGAGCGGCTGGTCGAGCGCGAAGTCGTCGGGGAGGTCGACGGTGCAGGCGTAGGCCGGAGCGCCGTCCTCGTCCGCGAAGCGCTCGACGACGCCGGCGTCGAGGAGCGTCGCGAAGATCTCCGACGCGCGCAGGGCGAGCGCCGCCTTCTCCTCGGGTGTCTGGAGCGACCGGTCGATGAGCTCTCGCACGCGCGCCGGGGCGTCGCCGCCCTGCGCGACGACGGAAAGCACCATTGAGTGCGTGACGCGCAGGTGCGGCACAAGAGGCTCGGGCTGCGCCTCGACGAGGCGGGAAAACGTCTGCTCGCTCCACCCGACGAAGCCCTCGGGCGGCTTCTTCTTCTTGATCTTGCGGAGCTTCCTCTCGTCGCCGCCCGCTTTGAGGATCGCGCGTTCGTTTTCGATCTCGTAGTCGGGCGCCTCGGCCACCACGAGCCCTTCCGTGTCGAAGCCCGCCCGGCCTGCGCGTCCGGCGATCTGATGGAACTCGCGCGCCCGCAGCCGGCGCATGCGGCGGCCGTCGAACTTGGCGAGCGCGGCGAGCACGACGGTGCGGATGGGCACGTTGATGCCCACGCCGAGCGTGTCGGTGCCGCAGATGACGGGCAGAAGCCCCCGCTGGGCGAGCTTTTCGACGAGCAGCCGGTAGCGCGGCAGCATGCCGGCGTGGTGCACGCCCACCCCGCAGCCGAGCAGGCGCTTCAGGATGGCGCCGAAACCGGTGGTGAAGCGCGTGCCGGCGACGGCCTCCTTGATGGCGGCGCGCTGCTCCTTCGTGGCGACGCCGTAGCTCGCGAGCGACTGGGCGCAGGCGACGGCGGCGTCCTGGGCGAAGTGCACGATATACAGCGGCGCCGCCCCGTTGCGCAGGGCGAGTTCGACGGTGCCCTCGAGTGGCGTCTTTACGTACTCGTAGGACAGCGGCACGGGGCGCGGGGCGTCGGCCACGACGTCGACGGCGCGCCCCGTGCGATCGCGCAGGAGGTCGGCGATGCGCGTCATGTCGCCGAGGGTGGCGCTCATGAGCAGGAACTGCGCGTCCTCCATGACGAGCAGCGGCACCTGCCACGCCCAGCCGCGGTCCCGCTCGCCGAAGTAGTGGAACTCGTCGACGACGACGCAGCCTGCGTCGATGTCCGAGCCCTCGCGCAGCGCTCGGTTCGCGAGGATCTCCTGCGTGCAGCAGATGACGGGGGCGTCGGCGTTGATGTGCGCGTCGCCGGTGAGCATGCCGACGTTATCGCGGCCGAGCACCTCGCACAGATGGAAGAACTTCTCGCTTACGAGCGCCTTGATAGGCGCGGTGTAATAGGAGCGCTTGCCGGTGGCGAGCGCGATGAAGTGCATGCCGAGCGCCACGAGCGACTTGCCCGATCCCGTTGGCGTGCCGAGGATCACGTGGTCGCCCGCAGCGAGGTTCATGAGCGCGTCCTCCTGGTGGGGCCACAGAGAAAAGCCCTCCCCGGCCGCCCAATCGAGGAAGCGCTCGAACGCTTCGCTCGCGTCGAGCGCCTCGAGGCTATCGATCAGGCGCGCCATCGATCCCGAGCGCCGCGTACTGGTAGGTTCCTCGCGGAGTCGTCGTGATCTCGAAGGGGATGCGCGCCTCGCGCACCGCCTGCTTGACGAACACGTTCACTGCCGTCGTGAAGCTCATGCCGAGGTCTTCGAAGAGGGTGTCGGCTTCTTCCTTCAGCTCCTCGTCGATGCGGATGGTCACGTTCATGTTGGACATGGTCTCCTCCTGTCGTGCGCCGTTTGGCGTATTCCGTGCGATTTGCGGAAAACGATTGTCGATTATAGCGCATTTCGCGATTCATCGAGTTGCGTTCGGGTTCAGGCTCACGCTGCGTTGGCTGGAGCCGTTTACGGCGCCGTTTCTGCTGTTGGGAGGCGGAGCTGATCGAGGTCGATGCCTTCGAGCCGCAGGAGCGCGGCCTTGCGGTCGATGCCGCCCGCATACCCCGTGAGGCTGCCGTCCGCGCCGACGACGCGGTGGCACGGCAGGATGATCGAGACCGGGTTGCGCCCGAGCGCCCCGCCGACCGCGCGTGCCGACGGCTTCGCCCCTCGCTCCTCTCCGACGCGGCGCGCGAGGTCTCCGTATGTCGTCACCTCGCCGTAGGGGATCTCCGCGAGCAGGCGCCACACCGCCGTGCGGAAGGCGCTGCCCTCCGGGGCTACCGGCGGGATGCTCCCCGGGTCGCGCCCGGCGAAGTACGCGTCGAGCCAGGCGCGCGTCTGCTCGAAGATGGGTCGCGTCGGGTCTTCTGCGGCGTCCTTTCCGAGTCCGGCGCGGTCGCGCTTCTGCCCGACGAACCACAGCCCCGTGAGTGCTTCGCCCTTTGCGGCGAGGGCGATCTGTCCAAGGGGGGATTCGATGATGCAGGTCGCATGCATGGTCGACCCTTTCCGTTCGATGCTTCCCGGCCGCTTGTGCGTCGTCGCGTCTGGCGACGTCGCCGGTATCGAGCTCGATCAGCGCTGGGTCTCGCGGTCCTCGAGGTGCAGCACGACGATGACCCCCGCTGCCTTGTCAATGTAGTAATACAGGATAAACGGCGTGCCGACGATATCGAGAGATCTACACGGGCAGGGTAGAGGATGCCCTCCGGGCTCCCGGTAGGGAATCCCGCTTCGGGGGAAGAGCCTCAGAAGCGTTCGGTACTCGTCGAAAGAGCGAAAGAAATGCTCGGAGTTGATCGCTTGCCGGATCTCCTCGAAGGCCGATTTCGCATATACAAGCTTCCAAGCCATCAGCGTCGACCCAGCTCGTTCGCTATCTGGTTGAGTCGTTTGCGCAAGTAGCGATCCATTTCCGTTTCCGTTTTCGCTTTCGTTTTCGTTTCCGTTACCGTTACCGTTTGCATTTCATAGCGGCCTTCCACTTCCTCCATTGGTGCGGCGAGGTGCTCGCTTGCGAGGTCGGCATCGATGACTCTGCCTGCGCGATAATCCTGGTATCCGCGCACAATCCCGATGCCGACTTTGCTGAGGCTGTTGGTGGTGGGGTTGTCGGCCACGGTATGAAAGCCGCCTTTTTCGGCAAATAGGGATTTATCCGCCATCAAGGCGTAAAAAGTCTCTGCATTCATGATGACGACGGCATCGCCGTCGTTTTTTATGAGGAACAGCGGCCCGTCGGTACGCGTAATCTCGGACAGATACAGATCCGGGTTGAGAAGAAAATCTCTATATTGCCTGAACGCAGGCATATACACGCTCCCTTGCGGTTGCGGGCATCCACGTACGGGCATCCCGCGTTGCCGTATTTCCAGCATCGCCGACGAATCTGCCGAACCAACGTTGCAGCACCCGTCTCGCATTATAACGGTAGTTTGACGGTCGGTGTCCTCCTCAAAGGTCGGATGTGCTTTTATGCCGCAGGGCGGGTAGTGGCGGGCAGCGGCGCGCGGCGCGGCCCTCGGCGGAGCGGTCAGCGCCGCGCTGCTTGCGGTTCGAAATGCAGGACGACGACCTCCGCTTCCTCGTCGACGAGGTAGTACATCGTGTACGGAGCGCCTGCTATCTCGAGCGCCCGGCACGGAAAAGGCAGGGGAGGCTTCTCGGGCGGAGCGGTGTACCAGTCGCCGCTCCGGGGAAAGAGCTTAAGGGCGAGGCGGTACTCGCTGAACACAGAGAACAGATGTCCGGTGAGGAATTTGTATCGAATGACATCGAAGGCAGATGCGGCGCACAAGAGACCCCATCCCGCCTTCTCCTCCCTTGCGTGTTCTTTCTACCTCATTCTGCGAGTTTCTACCCGATCGACGTCGACGACCTTGCTCGCAAGATAGTCGCGGTAGCCGCGCATGCCTGTCTCACCCGCATGCCCTGCAACCTGCGCAGACGGCGTGGGCACCCGCACTTCCGCAGCATAACTGGTTGACTTTCTTAGAGAAGCCCCGTTCAAGGGGCGTTTTCTTCGTTGAATCCCCCAAATTTTCCTTGCGGGGTCTGATGTGATGAGGAAAGGGGCAAGCGCAGGTCGGAGGCGGTATGCGGCTCAAGAGGGCGAGGAGTGCGCGCGGCAGGGCCTACCTGTCGATAGCGCAGAACTATCGCCTTTTCCTCTGGCTGAAAGAGAAGGGGACTCCAACGAGCCGCCTGCAGGAGCACAAGCCCTGCTCAACTCCCTATGACTGCATGCTTCGCCTAAGCGCTCACGAGCTCGGTATGTGCCCGGTCGAGCGCGTTGACC
>CAZBEP010000122.1:0-2702 GCA_964490925.1 uncultured Eggerthellaceae bacterium
CCCGAGGGCGGGAGCGGTATAATGGGGGCGTTTCGCAGGATCTGAAAAAGCGTACCTTTTCAGCTCCTGCCTTCCCCTTGTGACCTGCGGAAACGTCATCCTTCCGCGCCGCGTTCGCCCGTGCCGGGCGCGCAGGCGCGCTCCTCGTCCTCTTTGAGCCACCGGTCGAACGTGCTCACGCACACCCGGAGCTTCGCCGCGGCGGCTCGTCGCGTGACGAGCCCGTCCCGATACGCGTCGCGCACCCTCCCGTACGATGCCGGCCGCTTTTTGCGCGGCCTGCCGAACCGCACGCCCCGCGCCCGCGCCGCGGCGATGCCCTCCGCCTGGCGCTGCCGGATGTTCTCGCGCTCGACCTGCGCCACGTACGAGAGCAGTTGCAGCACGATGTCCGCGATGAGCACGCCCGTGACCCCCTGGCACTCCCGCCGCGTGTCGAGCAGCGGCATGTCGAGCACGACGACGGAGACCCCGCGCTCCTTCGTGATGGCGCGCCATTCGCCGAGGATCTCCTCGTAGCTGCGCCCGAGCCGGTCGATGCTCTTCACCACGAGCACGTCGCCTTCCCTGATCGCGCCCATGAGCTGCCGATACGCCGGCCGGTCGAAGTCCTTGCCGCTCGCGTGATCGGCGTACACGAGCCCCGGGTCGACCCCGAAGTCCGCAAGCGCGTCAAGCTGTCGGTCCAGGTTCTGCTCCCGCGAGGAGACCCGCGCATATCCGTACGTCCGTCCCATGTCCGCAAACCCCTTCCTTTCCGATTTCGGAACGTCCGACACGCGAAAGCCGTGCCCGCCTCCAAAGCGCGCCGGACGGCGCACGGCACCCGCCTGCCACCCGAGGAAGCGTACGGATGCGCAGGCAGGGGCGCTGCGGCGGGCGCGGCTCAAGAGAAGGCGATGCCGAAGGAAAGGCGCGGCCGAAAGGGGGCGATGCAGAGGGGGCGGCATTGCGGCTCGGAAAGCGATGCGAGGCAGGGCGCGACGGACGGAGGCGGAAGAGGCACGGGCGCGGGGCCGCCCCGACTTCGAGGGCGCCGACCGATACGGCGACCTGAAGGACCACGGGTGCGGGGCTGCCCCGCCGCCCGGCCGCGCCCCCGACTTCGGTTCCCGGTTCCCTCAGAAAGAATCCGCAAACATCCGTTCGCGTGCTATCATGTTCCACATGACCGACCCCACAGACAGCCTCTTCTCCGAAGCCGAGCGCGAGGCGCGTTCAAGCGTCGCCCCGCTCGCCGTGCGCATGCGCCCGCGCACGCTCGACGAGGTCGTCGGTCAGCGAGAGGCCGTCGGCTCCGATAGCTGGCTGCGCGCGGCCATCGAGGCCGACGCGCTGTCCTCGGTGATCCTGTTCGGACCGGCGGGCACAGGCAAGACGTCGATCGCGCACGTGATCGCCGAGACGACGAAGGCGACGTTCGTCGAGGTGTCGGCCGTCGGCGGCACCGTGTCCGACCTGCGGCGCGAGATCGGCGCCGCAGAAAAGCGCCTGGCGATGCACGGGCTTCGCACGATACTCTTCGTCGACGAGATCCACCGCTTCAACCGCAGCCAGCAGGACGCGCTGCTCCACGCCGTGGAAGACCGCGTGCTCGTGCTCGTAGGAGCGACGACGGAAAACCCGTTCTTCGAGGTCAACTCGGCGCTCATCTCGCGCTCGCGCATCGTGGAGCTCACAAGCCTCGGCGACGCCGACCTCGCCGAGCTGCTCGACCGCGCCGTGGCGGACGGGCGCGGCCTCGCCGGCGCCTACGCGCTCGACGGGGAGGCGCGCGACGCGATCGTCCTGCTCGCAGGAGGGGACGGGCGCGCAGCGCTCACGACGCTCGAGCTTGCGGCATCCCTTGCGCCCCCGGGGACGCGCGAGGCGCCCGCGCGCATTTCTCGGGCGGAGGTGGCGAAGGCCACGCCGCACCGCGCGGTGCCCTACGACAAGAACAAGGACATGCACTATGACGTCGTCTCCGCGTTCATCAAGTCAATGCGGGGAAGCGACCCCGACGCGACGCTCTACTGGCTCGCGCGGATGATCGACGGCGGGGAGGATCCGAAGTTCATCGCCCGGCGCATCATGATCGCCGCGTCCGAGGACGTGGGCAACGCCGACCCGCAGGCGCTGCTCGTGGCGGCGGCCGCGTTCAAGTCGGCCGAGGTCATCGGATATCCGGAGTGTCGCATCAACCTCGCGCAGGCGGCGGTGTACCTGGCGCTCGCGCCAAAGAGCAACGCGGCGGAGGCGGGCATCGACGCGGCGCTCGCCGAGGTGAGGAGAGGCCCTGTGCGCGCGGTGCCCGACCACCTGCGCGACCGGCATCGTCCCGGCTCGGAGCGCTACGGCGCCTACCGGTACCCGCACGACTACCCGGCGGGCTGGGTCGATCAGCAATACCTGCCCGACGGGCTTGCGCGCGGCGCGTTCTACACGCCCGGTCCGCGCGGCTGGGAGGCATATCGCGCCGACGCCGCCGCGCGCGACCGCGCGGACGCGTGCGGTGGCTCCGAGGGTGCCGGCCGGCAGTGAGGGCGGCTGCGGGTTCGGAACCGCAGGATGCGGCGAACCCCGGACTGCAGGGCTGCGACGAGCTGCGGGCGAGCCTGCGCCTCGGCGAACCCGGCCGGAGCGCGCCCGCCGCGCTCCGCAAGCCTCGCGCATCGCCGCTCACCGGGCGGCCGCGTGCGCTGCGCCCCGCCCGCGTGCGC
>CAZBEP010000122.1:2802-5779 GCA_964490925.1 uncultured Eggerthellaceae bacterium
TCGCGCATCGCCGCTCACCGGGCGGCCGCGTGCGCTGCGCCCCGCCCGCGTGCGCCGCGCCCTGCGAGCACGCCCATCCCGCGAACCGCGCCCGCCGCGCCCTGCGGCGGGGCGTGCCCCGTCGCGTACAGCCCGCAAACGGCGGCGGCGACCCGAAGGCCGCCGCCGCGAAAAGCCCCACCCCCGGCCAGAAGGACGAACCCACCTGAAAAGGTGGGTGCCCGCAGCCCGCTTCCCGGCTTTCGCATCAACGGATGCGAATTCCCGTTCCCCGCGCTATCTTGGGCTCCCTCATGATGCACTGTCGGTCCATCGCAAAATATGGCTGCGAGGGTGGAACCGTCTCTCAGTATAGGGCAAGCGAAGCGACAGTGAAAGACTTGACATCGGCAGCGAATATGGCAGAGCATCCGGCAGAGCGCCCAGCACGCGCCGCCACGCCCCCCTGCGACCCCGCCGACCCCCGCCCGCGCCGAGGAACCCCCTCTACAGCAGCTTCTCGAATGCGATGCGCTCCGGAGACATGTCGCCCGTGTGCGACAAGACGATGTCGCCGCAGCGCGTATACCCCGCCTTCCCGAGCAGGCGCTGCATCGGCGCGTTGCCGGGATGCGTGTCCACGCGCAGGCTTTCCCGCCCCATGGCGAGCGCGACGCGCTCGGCTTCGGCGAGCAGCGCCGAGGCGACCCCCGCCCTGCGGCGTTTCGCCGCCGTCGCCACGCGATGGATCACCGCGTACGTCGGCGCGGCGGATGTCGAGGGCGTGAGCCACGCGCCGTCGATCTTGTCGTAGTCGGCCTCGCCTGCGCCGGACACCATCGCACATCCGACGATGCGGCCGTCGTCGTCGCAGGCCACGCGCGTCTCCCGACGTGCCACGTCCCCCTCGACGAGCCAGCGCTGCGGGTAGCCGTCCTGCCACTGGTCGATCCCGAGCGCCCCGAGCGCAGCGCGCGCCTCGGCATAGACGTCCATCATGCGGTCGATGTCGGCCTCTTCGGCCACGCGAACGCGCATCGCTCAGCGCCCTCCTTCCCCGGCGGACAGACCCGCCGGCCCACCGCCTCCCCCGCTCGTCGGCGGGTCGCATTCCGGCAGGCGGAGCACGAACACCGTGCCGCCGCCCTCGGCGTCCTCGATCGAGATCGTTCCGCCGTGATAGATCGCCGCGTGCTTCACGATCGCAAGCCCGAGCCCCGTGCCGCCCGTCTCCTTCGACCGGCTTTTCTCGAGCCGGAAGAAGCGCTCAAAGACCTTCTCGCGCAGTTCTTCGGGGATGCCTGGGCCGGTGTCGCGCACGCGCACCTCCACGAGCCGCTGCTCGGCGACGCTCTCGCCTATCGACGCCTTCCGCAAAAGCTTCGCCTGCTGGGGCGACATGCTGCGGTCGGCGGACGAGAACAGCCGCGTCGACATGCGCGTCACCTCGACCGTCACCGATCCGCCCGGACGATTGTACCTGATGCCGTTCTCGACGAGGTTGTAGACCATCTCCTCGGCGAGCGTCGGGTTGCCGGCGACGTAGGCATGCTCGCCCTCGACCATAACCGCGACGTCCCGCTCGGCCGCAAGAGCGTCGATTCGCCCCTGCACGCGTTTTGCGAGCATGAGCACGTCGATCGCGTCCGCCCCCTCCCCGAACGCCGTCTCGTCGAGGCGCGACAGCGTGAGCACGTCGTTGATGAGCGAGCGCATCGACTGGGCTTCGCTGTAGATGAGCTCGGCGAAGCGCTGCCGGTCGGCCGGGTCGATCATGTCGTTTTTCATGAGCTCGGCATATCCCGAGATGATCTGCAGCGGCGTTTTCATCTCGTGGCTCACGTTGCTCGAGAAATCGCGCCGCATGCTCTCGGCGGCGGCGAGCTCCTTGTTCTGCTGCACGAGCTGGCGCTGCTGCTCGTCGATGCGGACGAGAAGCGGAGCCATCTCCTCGTAGATCTCGTTCTCGAGCGGGCGGGAGAAGTCAAGTGCGTCGACGGGTTTCATGATGCGCTTCGTGAGCATGCGCGACAGCCCGAACACAAGCGCGATGGAAACGGCGAGCGCTGCGGCCACGGGCGCGATCATGTCGCCGAGGAACACGACGAGCGAATCGCGCTCCTCCGACAGGCGAACGACACGGCCGTCGTCGAGCGCGGCTGCGGCGTAGAGCGTGTTGGTGCGCACGGTCTCGGAATACCGCGCGGTCGTCGCCGTGCCGCCGGATGCGAGCGCCTGCTCGATCTCGGGGCGGTCGGCGTGGTTCCCAAGCTCGGAGGCATCGACCTCGCTGTCGAAGAGCACCTCGCCGTCGGCACCCACGAGCGTGTAACGCGCCCCGTCGTCGAACCGACTGGCAAGCACCGAGGCGGCCTCTTCCGGCGCGGCGTCCTCGAGCACCTCGGCCACATACGCGACGCGCGCGGCGAGCCCGTTCGCAGCGCGCTGCTCGTCGGCAAAATAGAAAATGGCAGTAAGAGCGCCGCCAAGAGCCACGATGACGACCACCGTGAACACGAGAACGGTGCGGAAGATCTTTCCGGAAAGGCTTTTCGTATTCGCGCACGTCGGAGTCATGATCGGTCCAAGTTCGGCTTCAAAGGCGGGCGGAGCGCTACCTGATGCAGTACCCGACGCCGCGAACTGTCTGGACGATGCTGTCCGCGCCCTCCTGCACTGCGGCGAGCTTCTGGCGAAGCGTCTGGATGTGGACATCGACGGTGCGCGTCTCGCCGGCATAGGCGAACCCCCAGACGCCTTCGAGGAGCTGCTGGCGCGTGAGCACGTGGCCTGCGTTCTGGAGCAAGGCATGGAGCAGGTCGAACTCTTTGAGCGTGAGAGACACGGGCGCACCGCCGACCGTGACCGAGTGCGACGACAAGCGCAGCGTCACCGGCCCGAACGACACCTCGTCGTCGGCGACGACTGCGGGCGCGGAGGCGCGGCGCAGAAGCGCGTTCACACGCGAGACGAGCTCCATCATGCCGAAGGGCTTCGC
>CAZBEP010000123.1:0-5670 GCA_964490925.1 uncultured Eggerthellaceae bacterium
CTCTGCGGGAGCCTGCTCTGCGGGAGCCGCGCCCGATGCCCCGGCCGGGGAGTCTGGCTCGCGCACGGTGATGTTCGCGTGGTCGACGAGCCATTTGTTCGCACAGTAGCGCTCCGCCACCTCGCGCAGCGCGAAGTTGCGCCCGTTGGACTCCATCTCGCGGCGGGCTGCCTGGGGGTTGCCCGGATTGAGCAGCGCGCACGCCTCGTTGACGTCGTCGTCGCTCACGACGAGCCCCTCGTGGCGGAAGAGCGCGTCGAGCGAATAGCCCTGCACGATGTTCTGACGCGTCTGCATCATGATCTGCATGTCGAACATCTGCCTGCCGCCGTTCTGCTCGACGAACTCATCGAACTTCATGTTCTGCCGCTCGAGGTCCTTCCGCAGATTCTGCATGATGTTGTCGCGCATCGCCTCGTAGACGGCGTCGTCGATCTTGCCCTGAAAGCGCTCGGCGAGCTTCGAGACCGCCACGCCGCGCACGTAATCGTCGTACTGGCGTTTGCGCTCGCCGTTGACCCGCTTTTCGACGTCGGACCTGAACTCCTCGTAACTCTTGTACATCGGCATGTACGTCCTGACCCACGCGTCGTCGATCGTCGGAAGGACGCGCTTTTGCAGCTCGAGCACCTCCACCGTGCACTCGACGGTCTCCGTGACCTCGTTCCCCTCCTCGTCGATGCCCGGGCCTTCGAAGGTGAAGGTCTTTGTCTCGCCGACCTTCATGCCGATGATGTTCTCGTCGAAGCCGTCGGGCATGTATCCGAGGCCGACCGAATACGTGCGGCCGTCGGTCGACAGGCCGTCGAGGCGCTTGCCGCCCTCGAACGCCTCGATCGAGAGCAGGATGTGGTTGCCCTTCTCGACGGGATGATCCGCGTCCTTGTCGGCGACGTACGTCGCGTAGCGGTCGGCGATCTCGTCGATCTGTCGCTGCACGCCCTCTTTGTCGGGCTCGAACGGGGGCACCGTGATGTCGACGGGATCATAGGAGGACAGTTCGTACTCGGGCTTCGGCATGACTTTCACGCGGAACGAGAAGTCGCGTCCGCGCTTGAGCGTCGAGGACGGAAGCGCCTCGGGCGGATAGGCCGGCGTGATGTTCTTCTTGTCGAGGGCGAAGGGCAGCAAGTAGTCGATCGCGCCCGAGCTCACGATGGAGTCGAGATCTCGGATGCCCATCTTCTCCTCGGCGACCTCCGCGATCGTCTTGTCCTTGACCGGGCGCAGGCCCATCTGCATTGCGAACTGGAGCTGGGCTTGATGGAGCGCCTTGTCGACCTCGGACGCCGAGGCGACCGCCTCGAGCATCACCTTGCCGTCTTCGCCCTTCTTCTTTTTCTTCGTAACCTTCATTGCGAGTCGCTCTCCTTAATAACCGCCTGCGGCCCTCTGCCGCGCCGCATCCCCCTCCGAGAGGGCCCGTTTCTGCCGAGGCCCCATTGTAGCGCAATCGGAGCGCGCCGAAACGATCCCGAACAAGCCGGGCTGGCGACGTAGGATGCCTTCGGATCGGACGCGCGCCTACTCGACCGACTTGAGACTTTCCACCATGTCGATGCGCGCGAGCTTGCGTCGCATGGCGAGGAGCACGACGAGCGTGAACGCCGCCGTGAGCGCGAATGCGACCACATAGCTTTCCGGATGGATCGCGCGCCCGAACATCACCTGGTCGACCTCGGCGGTGGCGACGACGAACCCCTCGAGCACCGTCCCGAGCGGCATGCCGCAGACCGCCCCGACAAGCGAGAGGACCGCCGTCTCCCGATAGATATATGCCTCGACCTCGCGCGCGGTGAAGCCGAGCACCTTCAAAGTGGCGATCTCGCGGACGCGTTCGGCTATGTTGATGCTGGTGAGGTTGTACAGCACGATGAACGCGAGCGCCGCAGCCGCCACGACGAGCACCACGACGATGATGTTCACGCTGTCGAGCATCGTGCGGTAGGTGTCGATCGTCTCGTCGTTGAACGAGACGGTCTCCACGCCGTCAAGCCCGCGCAGCCTATCGGCCAACTCCTCGCGAGCAGACGCGTCCGAGGAGGTCGCCGCATAGACGCTGCCGTAAGAGGCGGGCGCGCCCGCTGCCTCTTCGTAGGCGGCCGGCCCTACGTAGACGGTGTTGTAGATGTAGTTCTCCATGACGTCGGTCACCGTGAGCGCCAGCGCGTCGCCCGTCGGGTTGCCGATCGCATCGACTTCGGACAGCGTGATCTCGTCGCCTGCGGACAGCCCGAGCGTCGTCGCAAGCTTCTCGGTCACCACGACGCTGTCGGCGCCGAAGGAGATCGGCTCCTCTGAGGTGCGCGGCTTCATGGAGACGAATTCCGAAAACGACTCCGGGCTGGATGCCACGACGAGCGTCGCGGTCGGGTCGGAAGCGTCCTCGGCGCCGCCGTTCGCGGCAGAAGCCGACATCGATTCCGCGAACACCCACGTCGAGCGTTGGGCGACCGCATCGCCCTCAAGCACCTCGTCGATCGCGGCGCGCTCTTCGGAGGTCGGATCGCCGCCGGTCGTCACCGTCATGTTGTAGACGAGGATGCGGCCGAACTGGTTGTCGATGATGTCGTTGATCGCGTTGTTGAGCCCGAACCCGGTGAGCATGAGCGAGGCGCAGCCCGCGATGCCGACGACCGTCATGGCGAAGCGCTTCTTGTAGCGGAGGATGTTGCGCGCACTCACCTTCCAGGAAAACGACAGCCGTTCCCACAGGGGGCGCACGCGCTCGAGCAGGATGCGCTTGCCGGCTTTGGGCGCTCGCGGCAGCATGAGCGCGGCGGGCCGCTCGCGCAGCGTCGCGGCGACCGCCGCCCACGTGGCGACGAGCGTCACCCCCACGCCGATACCGACGGAGCGCAGCGCAAGGGCGACGTCGATCGGCAGGCGGCCGGGGGTCAGAATCGGCACGATGTAGATGATCGTGTAAGCGTACTGGACGACCCAGGGCAGAATCTGGGACAGGACGACGATGCCGACGATGCTGCCGGCGACGCTTGCCGCCGCCGCGTAGAAGAGGTACTTCGAGGCGATGCGCGCGCGGGAGAGGCCGAGCGCCTTGAACGTGCCGATGAGCACGCGCTCCTCGTCGACCATGCGCGTCATGGTCGTGAGCGCGACGAGGGCGGCCACGAGGAAGAACACGAACGGGAAGATCGACGCGATGTTGTCGACGCGCCCCGCGTCGGCGTCGAAGCTCGCCGCTCCGACGTTTTGCGATCGGTCGAGCACGTACAGCTCCGCAGGCTCGATCTCGGCGATCTGCGCCTCGGCGTCGGCAAGCTCGGCCTCGGCGTCAGCGAGCTGCGCCTCGATCTCGGCGCGAGATTCCTCATAGGCGGCCCGCCCCTCATCGTAGCTCGCCCAGCCCTCGTCGAGCTCGGCTCGGCTCGAGGAAATCTGGCTCTCGGCGCTCGCAAGCTGGCTTTGCGCCTGGGCGATCTGCTCGGCGGCAGATGCCTCGGCGGCGGAAAGCTGGCTTTTTTTGGAAGCGAGCGCGGCCTCCTGCTCGTCGAAGGCATCGACCGCCTCCTGTCCGGAAACGAGTTCGGAGAGCGCGTCGCACTGGGCCTCGGCGGCCGCTATCGCGGCTTCGAGCGCGGCGATCTCCTCGGTCGCCTCCGGGCGGGTCTCGACGAGCGCGGCAAGCTGCGCCTCGGCCTCGGAGATCTGCGAGGCCAGCGCGTCGAGGGTCGCGCGCGCCTCCTCGTAGCCCATCCCTGCGGCCGCGAAGCCCGCAGCGAGCTGCTCGCGGGCAGCCTCGACCAGGGGCCGTGCCTCCTCGAGGGCGGCCTCGGCCTCGGCGAGCTGCGTGCGCTGGGAGCCGAGAGCCGATTCTGCCTCGGCAAGCTGCGTGCTCAACTCTGAGCGGCTCGAATCAAGGGAAGCCTGAGCCGATGAGAGCTGTTCTTCGCCTGACACCAGCTCGGCGTAGGCTTCGTCGAGCTCGGCCTTGACGTCGGCGAGTTGCGCGAGCGCGTCGTCGCGCTGGGCCTCGTAGTCGCTGCGGGCCTCGGCGAGCTCTTCGCGCGCGTCGGAGACGATCTCGTCGGTGCGCGCCTCGGCGATGCCGTCGGCCGCCGCCTCGAGGCGCGCGACGACCTCCGCGACCGCCTCGTCGTACGCCGCGCTTCCCCAAACGAGACTCGCCGCCCCTTCGACCAGCAAAAACGCCTCAGACACCGGGAAATCTGCGGCGAACGCGGCATCCGGCACGTAGGCGACCTGCTGGATCGACCCCGACCCTATCGTCGTAGTGCCGAGGCTCGACGACGACGTGTAATAGGAGGCGTGGACGGTGCCGACGATCGTGAGCCGCGTCGTCGCAAGCGTGTCGTCGATTCCGGTCGAGCATTCCGTGATCTCGATGACGTCCCCGATGGCAAACGGCGCGCCCGTCACGCTGTCTGCGGACACGACGCACTCCCCCGCCGCCTGCGGCCAGCGGCCTTCCGCGAGCACGAGACGGTTGAGGTAGCCCTCGTCGTCCGATTCGACCTCCACGCCGTCCTCGCACGTCGAATCCGCCGCCGCTTCGGGAAGCGAGTGGACGCGCACTGCGTACTGCTCGCCTTCGACCGTCGCCATGACGTCGGTCTCGCGCGCCGGCATGACCTGCGCGACGCCTTCGATCGCCGCAAGCTCGGCAAGCGTCTCGTCGGAGAAGCCGAGCGTGGACACCACGCGGATATCCATGAGCGCCGTGCCGTCGTAGAACTCGTCGGCGGCGATGCGCATGTCGGGCGCCGTCATGCGCAGGCCGGAATAGAACCCCGCGCCAAGCGCGACGATGCCCGCAATGGCGAGGAAACGCCCGAGCGAACCGGAAATCGATCGGAATACCTCTGTGCGAAACGCCGAAGCCGCCACGCGCGTCACCATTCGAGCGTCGAGGCGTCTGCCGGGTGCGCGTTCCTCTCGACGGAGTCCGCGCGGCCCTCGCGCACGCGCACCACGCGGTCGGCGATCGCGGTGAACGCGGAGTTGTGCGTGATGAGCACGACGGTCTTGCCCGTCTTGCGGCACATGTCCTGCAGAAGGCCGAGGATCGCCTTGCCGGTCCGGTAGTCGAGCGCGCCGGTCGGCTCGTCGGCGAGCAGCAGCAGCGGGTTCTTTGCGAGCGCGCGGGCGATCGCCACGCGCTGCTGCTCGCCGCCGGACAGCTGCGCGGGGAAGTTGTCGGCGCGCGCGGCAAGCCCCACCATGGCGAGCGCCTCGTCGGCCGGCAGCGGGTCGTCGCAGATCTGCGCCGCAAGCTCGACGTTCTCGCGCGCCGTGAGGTTCTGGACGAGGTTGTAGAACTGGAATACGAAGCCGATGTCGTGACGGCGGTACAGCGCAAGCTCGCGCTCGGACAGCGCGCCGATGTCGCGCCCGTCGAGGACGATCTCGCCCGAGGTGGGGCTGTCCATGCCGCCGAGCATGTTGAGCAGCGTCGTCTTGCCCGCGCCGCTCGGCCCCACGACCACGACGAGCTCGCCGCGCTCGATCTCGAAGGTCATGCCGTCGACGGCAGCGACCTCGACCTCCCCCATACGGTAGAGCTTTCCGACGTTGCGAAACTCGACGAACGCCATGCGGCGCGCCCCCTTCCGATCACGTGCGCGATGCGATTCCCCGCTCGCATCATACCGCAATCGGTCGAAACGGACGCCGTCGGCCGGAAGGGGG
>CAZBEP010000124.1:0-5639 GCA_964490925.1 uncultured Eggerthellaceae bacterium
GCCCACCTGCGGCGCGCGGACCTGCGGCGCGCTCCCTTTCTTTTGTTGGGTTGCAACAAAATCCCGTGAACTGCTTAGATCAAAATATGATCAATGCTATCATAGGCATTCGTCTAACGTTAGATTAGCACTATCGACTATAGTACAAGCAGGATCGAACCGAAAAGGAACAGAGCTAAAGAGAGGTTTGCATGCAGCGATCTCAAACAGCCCAAGCAGCCCAAGCAGCCCAAACAGGTCAAACAGGCGGATCGGAAGAGCCGACGAACCTCCATGAACAGGCCAAAGCCCCCGCGTCGATTCGGCCTCGCTCCATTGCCGGGGGCGAGCGCTGCGGCTGCGACGAAGGAGGAGTCGCGACGCCGGGAATCGAGGGGCGCGTCGGGGCGGGCGATTACGCTATTGCGCCGCGCGAATGGGATGCCGCGCCCCTCGAAGCCCTCGAGTGCGACGTTCTCTACTGCGTGGGAGGCGTTTACGGAAACCTTTTCGCCGTGCGCGCACTGCCTGCCTTAGTGGAGGGGGAAGCTTCCTGCGATACGGTTGCCGTCGCATATAACGGCGACTACCACTGGTTCGATGCCGACGAGGAAAGCTTTCGCGAAGTCGAGCGTCTTGTACAGGGGGCCGTCGTTCTCAACGGCAACGTCGAGATCGAGCTTTCGAGGGCCGAATCCTGCGGGGTGGGCTGCGGCTGCTCGTATCCGACGAGCGTGTCGGACGCCTTCGTCTCGCGTTCGAACGACATCTACGCCCGCTTGCGCGACGCTTCAAAGGGCATTCGGGGTCTGCGAGAGACGCTCTCTTCGCGTATGGCGTGGGCCGTCGCTCGTGTCGGGGGAGTGCGAGTCGGCATCACGCATGGCGACGAGCGGTCGGTGTCCGGATGGGGCTGCTCGCTTGACAGTCTGCGCGATAGCGAACGCTGCGCGCAGCTCGCCGCCTTCTTCAACGAGCGGGACATAGACGTGCTGTCGACGACCCACACCTGCGCAGCCGCAGCGCGCGGGTTTTCGAGCGGGGTCGTCGTCAATAACGGGTCTGCGGGTCTCCCGGACTTCAAAGGCGAGCTGTACGGCCTGGTCACGCGTATCGCGACATCCCCACACCCCGATGCCCTGTACCGAGCGCGCTTCAAGGATGCCTTCATCGAGGCCGTTCCGCTGCGCTACGACCATGAGGCGTTCGCGGCCTGGTTCGACAGGGTATGGGAAGAGGGCTCCCCTGCGGCGATCAGCTATCGCAAGCGGGTGCTCGAGGGGCCGCCCTCTCGTCTTGAGGATGCAGTGCTCGAAGGTTTCGAGATCCTTTGCTAAACGAATGCAGACGGCGCTCACGGGAAGCGTTCTTGATCGGCATCGGGAAGCCGGCCTGCACGGAAAGGCCGCTTTCCCGACGCCGATACACAGCGGCGCTCGTGCTTGAGCCGAGTTAGGAGAAGGGGCTGGCGCGCCAGGCGTCCGGCCGAAGCAAGCCCGACGAAAGGGGAGTCCGTTATGAAGGGTCGCAGCATTTCTCGAAGGAAGTTCGTCGTGGGAGGCGCGACGATTGTCGCGTCGGTCGTGGGAGGGGCGGCGCTTGCCGGCTGCTCCTCCTCTTCCGATGGCGCCTCCTCGTCCGAGGAAACGGAAAGCATCGACAAGATCGTGTTCATCTGGGAGCCTACCGAGTCGGCTGACAACTATGCGAGCTTCCGCGAGGCGGTCGCCGAGTGCATCGCTCAAGGAGCCGGGGTTCCCTGCGAGATGATGACGACGACCGACTACAACGTCACGATCGAGGCCCTCGTGTCGGGGCAGGCGAACATGGCCTCCCTTGGCGCCTCCGAGTACGTCGAGGCGCATGCGAAGAACCCCGCTGTCACCATCGCCTTCGTGCAGAGCAATGACGAAGGCGAACTTGACCAGGCATCATACTATGCGATGTTCGGCGTCAAGATCGACGATGCCGACGAGTACCTTGACGCTGACGGAAACTACTCCATCGAGAATCTGGCGGGCAAGAACTTCTCGTTCGTAAGCCTGAACTCGACGTCGGGCTTCGTTCTGCCTGCGACGGTCATCGTGGGTCAGGAGGGGCTTGACAGCACCGACGAGCTGTCAGAGTCCGGATCCTACTTTGGAACGGTGCTGTTCCCCGGCTCGCATCCGGGAGCGCTGTACAACCTCATGTCGGGCGAGGCCGACGCCGCCGTGTTTGCGGACTACCTCATCGATCCGTCGGTCGAGCTGGTATCGGGAGAGGCGTCCGAGGTAGGGGCGGTGTATCGCGTTCGCGACGATGCCGAGACGCCGCTTGACGAGGTGGCCGGCCAGGAGTTCGTCATCATCGAGTCGCTGCCGGTTCCGGCAGTCCCGATCTGCATCAACACCGACGTGACACCGGCCGACATGGTGGAAAGCATCATCGAATACATGACCTCCGACGAGGTGGCGAACAATCCGGAGATTTTCGCCGACCCGGACGACGCCGAGACGGTGAGCAACTGGACAAAGACGAGCGACAAGATCTGCTTCGTCCGTGCCGACGACAGCTACTACGACGAATTCCGCGAGATGATCGGGTTCGAGGGGTAGTTCCTTCGGGTCGTTGGCGACGCTCCTCTTCCGTGCGCGGATCCGACCGAGGAGCAGGTGCGAGATGGCTATGAAAAGAGGAGGCCCATGAGCGACGCGGTGCCGCTGCTCACGGTCGATGGGATGACGAAGAGCTATGACGGCTCCACGCAGGCTCTCGAGGGCGCGAGCTTCACGCTCGGTCGGGGGGAGTTCGTCTCGATCGTTGGATGCTCGGGCGCGGGTAAGTCTACGCTGCTGCGCTGCATCAACCGCTTGATCGAGCCGACGAGCGGTCGCGTCGTATTCGACGGCCAGGATATGAGGGAGCTGCGCGGACGCCGCCTTCGCCAGGCGCGTCGTCGCATCAGCATGGTGTTTCAGCACTACAACCTCGTACACCGCTCTTCGGCCATTCAAAACGTGCTTCAAGGGCGGCTTGGCTACAAGTCGAGCATCGGCGGGGCTTTGAGCTTTTTCTCGGCGAGGGAGAAGAAGCTCGCCTTCGAAATGCTCGACCACGTGGGGCTTGCCGACTACGCCTACACACGCGTCGATCAGCTTTCAGGCGGTCAGAAGCAGCGCGTCGGCATTGCGCGGGCCCTCGTGCAGGAGCCCCTGCTCATCCTTGCCGACGAGCCGATCGCGAGCCTCGATCCCAAATCCTCGAAAACCGTCATGGATCTGCTGCGATGGGCGGTGGACGAGCTCGGCATCACCTGTCTTGCGAGCCTGCATCAAGTCGATTTCGCCTTGGAGTATTCGGATCGCATCATCGGTCTTGCGTTAGGGCGCACGGTGTTCGAAGGAGCGCCTGGCGAGGCGACGGAGGAGGTCATTGCCGGGATCTACGGCGTTGGCGACGAGGAAGCGGAAGGCGGCTCCTCATGACGGCTCGAAGCGTCGCTTTCGCTGTGCCCGAAGGCGCTTCGGGTTCTGCGCGAGGCTACTTCTGGCGCAAGCACGCCTCCCTTCTTGCGATCTGCGTGGTGTTCGTCGCGCTGAACGCGCTTGCGAGCCTCTACGTCGACTTCGATGCCGTAGAGGCCGTCCTCGATCTTCCGGGCGGCTTCGTCTGGCTCGTGCAGAACTTCGCACCGACGGCGGCGTCCCTGCAGAATCTCGAGTCGATCCTCACCGCGCTCGCCTCGACCCTGCTCGACTCGATCGCCGCGAGCAGCACGGGCGCGCTCGTCGCCTACGTGTTCGCCGTTGCGGGTTCGCGAACCGTCGGTCTTGGCGGCCCCTTCCCGCTGCTCGTTCGAGCCGTGGCCTCGGTGTTCCGCAACATCCCGATCATAGCATGGGCCTTCCTTCTGCTCTTCTCGTTCAAGCAAAGCGAGTTCACCGGCTACCTCGCGCTGTTTCTCCAAAGCTTCGGCTTCCTTACGAGGAGCTTTCTCGAAAGCATCGACGAGATGAGCACCGGCCCGATCGAGGCGCTTCGCGCAACCGGGGCGACCTATTTCCAGGTGATCGTCAAGGGCGTGATTCCGCTGAGCATCACCCAGATCGTGAGCTGGTCGCTCTACATGATCGAGACGAACATTCGCGACGCGACGCTCGTGGGCATGCTGACGGGAACGGGCATCGGCTTCGTGTTCGACCGCTTCTACCGGAGCTTCCGCTACGATTCGGCGGGGTTGACCCTGCTGTGCGTGGTCGCCGTCGTGATCGCGTGCGAGCTTCTGTCGAACGCTGTGAGAAGGAGGATCCAATGAGCGACCAAGCCGAGGCGGGCGCATTGGCTCCGAAAGGCGCGCGTCTTACGCGATCGGGGAAGATCCGCGTGCGCACGCTGTCGCGGTCGGGCGCCTTGCTTTTGGCGGTCGTTCTTGTCGTCGTCGCGCTAACGGTCTACGCGTTCATCCAGATGGACTACGGCTCCGTGTCGCTTGCCCAGGCGCTCTTCGATTTCTGCTCCGACTTCGCGACGATGGCGATGACGCCCCGCACCGACGGTCACTTCGAGATGACCGAGCTTGTCGAAGGACTGCTCGTGTCGCTTTCCCTGGCGCTCGTCACCACGCTTGTCGGTGCGCTCGGAGCCCTTGCGCTCTCCTTCGTCGCTGCAAGCAATCTGTCCAACCGCCTCGTGAGCAACGCGCTCAAGGTGATCATGTCGATAGCGCGCGCGGTGCCCACCATCCTCTGGGTGCTCATCTTCACGGTCGCCATCGGACTCGGTGCCGAGGCGGCGATCGTCGGCATGATGTTTCATAGCGTGGCGTATCTTGTGAAGGCTTACTCGGAAAGCTTCGAGGAGGTCGATGCCGGCGTGCTCGAGGCGCTTCGCGCGACGGGGGCGTCGTGGATGCAGGTTATCTGCCAGGCTGTCGTCCCCGAAAAGATCAACGAGATCCTGTCATGGACCTTCATCCGATTCGAGGTCAATTTCGTCGCGGCCGTCGTGGTCGGGGGCATCGCCGGGTCGGGAGGCATCGGGTACTCGCTCTACCTTGCGGGCAACTTCCATCTCAACGTGCACGAGATCGGGCTTATCGTGTATATGTGCCTCGCGGTGTCGGTCGCTCTCGAGCTGATCGCGACGGTCTTAAGGAAACGCTTCATCGTGCAGAGGTAGGGCGAAAAGCCGCGATGTCTGGCTGGCGGGCGGCGGCGGCCGCCAGCTATGCCGGGGGATGTTTACTCACCGTTCCCGGGAAAGCCCATCGGCGCGTTTTCGGCGCAGAGGGAACTACTTGCTTTCTCGGGCGGCCTCGACCGAGGCTTTCAGCGTGTCGACGGCGGCGCGCATGGCGGCGCGGTCGGCGTCGGTCTCCTTCTTCTCGTTCTTCATGAGGCACTTGCGCACGGCGGCGGCCTCGCCCCTGATGCGCTTCTTCGTCTCCTTGTCGATCGGCGCCTTCCTGTCGCCGGCGACCTGCTCGGCCTCCGAGACGACCCGCTGCGCCTCGTTGCGCAAATCCATCGCGGCGCGCCTCGCCTCGTCCTCGGCGGCGTAGCGCTCGGCGTCGCGGATGGCCTCCTGGATCTCCTCGTCCGACATGCGCTCGGAGTCGGTGATCGTGATCGACTGCTCGTTGCCGGTGCCTAAGTCCTTCGCGGAGACGGTGAGGATGC
>CAZBEP010000125.1:0-4312 GCA_964490925.1 uncultured Eggerthellaceae bacterium
ATTAATCATCGTTTCCCTGCCGACTGCCGCCTCGGGTATACTCCCAAAAACAGGGTTTCACCCGCCCTGTGTCAGATTGGCATACCCGCATCCAGGAGGTTCTATGCGCGTCGGGTTCGACAACGGCACCTACATCTCCCTGCAGGCCGAACGCATCCGCGAGCGAATCGCCCAGTTCGGCGGCAAGCTCTACCTTGAATTCGGCGGCAAGCTCTTCGACGACTACCACGCCTCGCGCGTGCTGCCCGGCTTCGCCCTCGACGCTAAGATCCGCATGCTCAAAAGCCTCATCGACGACGTCGAGATCCTCGTCGCCATCAATGCCAACGACATCGAGAAGTCCAAGGTGCGCGGGGACCTCGGCATCACCTACGACGAGGACCTCCTGCGCCTCATGGACGAGTTCCGCAGCATGGGCTTCCTCGTAAGCGGCGTCGTGGTCACCCACTACGAGCAGCAGCCGGCCGCCAACGCCTTCCGCCGCCGCCTCGACGCGCTCGGCATCAAGAGCTACCTGCACTACCCCATCCCCGGCTACCCCTACGACATCGACCGCATCGTGAGCCCGGAGGGATACGGAAGAAACGACTACATCGAAACCTCGCGCCCGCTCGTCGTCGTCACCGCACCCGGCCCCGGATCAGGCAAGATGGCCACCTGCCTCTCGCAGCTCTACCACGAGAACGAGCGCGGCATCAAGGCGGGCTACGCGAAATACGAGACCTTCCCCATCTGGAACCTGCCGCTCAAGCACCCGATCAACATCGCCTACGAGGCGGCGACCGTCGATCTGGACGACGTGAACATGATCGACCCGTTCCATCTGGATGCCTACGGGGAGACGACCGTCAACTACAACCGCGACGTCGAGACCTTTCCCGTGCTCAAGGCGATGCTCGAGCGCATTGCGGGCACAAGCCCCTACCAGTCGCCGACCGACATGGGCGTCAACATGGCGGGCATGGCCATCGTCGACGACGAGGCCGTGCGCGAAGCGGCAAACCGCGAGATCGTGCGGCGCTACTTTACGCAGGCCGTCGAGCTTAAGCGCACGGGGATCGGCGCGGACTTCGTCGAGAAGCTCGAGTTGCTCATGAACCAGGCGGGCGTAGGGCCAAGCCTCATCCCCGCGCGGTCGGCGGCCCTCCTCAAAGAGGAGGCGACAAAGGTTCCCGTCGGGGCGCTCGAGCTTCCCGACGGCCGCATCGCGACCGGCAAGACGTCGACCTTGCTCGGAGCCGCCTCGTCGCTGCTCATGAACGCGCTCAAAGGCGTGGCCGGGGTCGATGACGTAGATGTCATCAGCGACGATGTCATCGAACCGATCTGCCGCCTCAAGACGGCGCACCTCGGCGCCGGAAATCCGCGACTGCATTCCGACGAGACGCTCATCGCGCTGTCCATCAGCTCGGCGACGAACCCGCTGGCGGAAAGGCTCATCGACAGCGCCGAAAAGCTGCGCGGCTGCGACGCCTTCTTTTCGGTCATCATATCCTCGACCGACGAGAAGCTTTACAAAACGCTCGGCATCAACGTGTGCTGTGAGCCGAAATACGAGCAGCTCCGCTATTACCATAAGTAGGTCACGCCCGCGCTGCGACGCCCCACCGCCCACAAAGTGCGCACTGACTGAACATAACACCTGTTCAATAATGGTTTTTTGAGGCAGTATCCCCGACCGTGAACACGGGCGGCGTGGCATGGGATGCCGTTTTCTGGTAAGGTGGCATCCGTGTTGCACACCTTGCCCGCACCGCATTGTCTATAGGAGGCATCGTCAGCATGGACTTGGCACGCATCAGCCGACGCACATTCCTCGGAGCCGCCGCAGTCGCCGCAGCAGGCGGCGCGCTTCTCACGCCGCAGCAGTTCGCCCGCGCCGCCGAGACATCGGCCGAAGCGCAGGCCGAGGCCGATGCCGTCCGTGCGCAGCTCGTGACGCTGCAGGCAGAACTCGAAGCCGCCTCCATCAGCTACCAGACGGCGCTTGCGAACCAGGAGGCCGCGCAGGCCGCCATGGAGGAGGAGCAGGAGAAGATCGACGAGGCGACCGCCCGCATCGCCGATCTGCAGGAGCGTCTTGGGGGGCGCGCACGGTCGATGTACCGTTCCGGGTCGCTCTCCGCGATCGACTTCCTTCTCGGCTCCACCTCGTTTGAAGAGTTCACGACGAACTGGGCGCTGCTCCAGCGCATGAACCAGCAGGACGGCGAACTCGTCAACGAGACGAAGGAGGCGCGCGCCGAGCGCGAGGTCGCACGCGACGAATACGCCCGCCAGGAGCAGATCGCCGCCGACGAGGCCGCCGCCGCCGCGCAGATCCAGGCCGATACCGAAGCGCGCATCACCGAGGCGGAGATTCTCGTGAGCCAGCTCGATGCCGAGGCGCAAGCGCTCCTCGAAGAGGAGCAGGCCGCAGAGGCCAGGCGCCAGGCGGAACTCGCCGCGCAGCAGGAGCAGGAGGCGGCCGCCGCATCGAGCAGCTCCGGCTCGAGTTCGAGCAGCTCCAGCAGCTCGGGTTCGAGCAGTTCGGGTTCCAGCAGCTCAAGTTCCAGCAGCTCGAGCGGATCCTCCTCGTCCAGCGGATCCTCCTCGTCCAGCGGGTCGGTCGGAACGTACGATTCGGTCGTCGGCTACGCGATGTCGCGTATCGGCTGCCCGTACGAGTGGGGCGCCGCAGGCCCGAACTCCTTCGACTGCTCCGGACTCGTGCGCTGGTCGTACCTGCAGATCGGCGTCTCGCTCCCGCACTACACGGAATCGCTGTACGCCACGGCCGCGCGAATCGTGTCGGTGTCCGAAGCCCGCCCGGGCGACGTGCTCTACCGCTACGGCCACGTCGGCATCGCCGAGGTTTACGGCGGCGTCCCGTACGTGCATTCGCCCACGTTCGGCGCGTACGTACGCGACACCGACCCTCTGTCGTGGGCGGGCTTCACCTGCGCGCTGCAGTTCTCGTAGCCCGCACGCACACATTTCGGAAGCCGCCCATGCGGCTTCCGTTTTATGTTCGAGAAAAGGAACCGGCCTTTCGTCATGCGCTTCTCCCACCGACCCCCGCTTCCCAGCACCTCCCAACCAGGTAATATGCGCGCCGGAACCCCCCTTGCGAACATCAGTCGCCGGGCGTTCGTCACAGCGGCGGCGTTCGCGGGGGCGTCGTTTGCGCTTGCGCCCTCGACCGCCTTCGCCGAGGAGGAATCGACCGAGGAAGAGGAAGGCGAGAGCGAATACGCTGCGTCGGACGAGACGAAAGCCCAAGCCCAGACGCAGGCCGACGCGCTGCGCACGCAGCTCGTGTCGCTGCAGGCAGACCTCGAGGCCGCTTCGGAGGACTACTACCGCGCACTCGCCGAGCAGCAGGCCGCGCAGGCCGCCATGGAGGAGGAGCAGGCGAAGATCGACGAAACGAGCGCTCGCATCGAAGAGCTCCAGGCCCGCCTCGGCAGGCGGGCTCGATCGATGTACAAGTCCGGCTCGTTTTCCGCCCTCGACTTTCTCCTCGGGTCGGTGTCTTTCGAGGACTTCGCGACGAACTGGGCCCTCCTGCAGCGCATGAACGACAGCGACGGCGACCTCATTGCGGAGACGCGAGAGCTGAGCGACCAGCTCGTCGCCGCGCGCGACGAATACGCGCGCCAAGAAGAACTCGCGGAGCTGCAGGCAAACACGGCCGCCTCCATCCAGGTAAACACCGAGACGCGCATCTCCGTCGTCAGCGCGCATATCGCGCAGCTCGACGCCGCCGCGCAGGGGCTCCTTACCCAGGAGCAAGCCGAGGAGGCGATCCGCCGCGCCCAGGAGGAATCGGCGAACGTGACGTTCACCACAAGCCCCGTGCCCGTTCCCGATCACGGCAGCGTCGTCGACTACGCGCTTTCGCGCTTGGGCTGCCCCTACATATGGGGCGCCGCAGGCCCGGACTCCTTCGACTGCTCAGGGCTTGTCACATGGTGCTATGCGCAGACGGGCGTGTCGCTGCCCCACTACACCGGAAGCCTGTACGATGCCGCGACGAACCGCGTCCCCGTCGATCAGGCGCAGCCCGGAGACGTCCTCTACCGCTTCGGCCACGTCGGAATAGCGCAGGAGGCCGGCGGGGTTCCCTACATCCATGCGCCCACCTTCGGCACCTTCGTGCGCAACACCGACAGCCTCGCGTGGGCGGGGTTCGTCTGCGCGCTTCAGTTCGCCTGACGCGCGCCCGCTCGCACCTCGATGGGGGGCTCGGTCGGGCTGTGCCCGAGGGCGTCCCGCTTCAGTTCTCCCGCTCGCGCGCCGCTTGGGGCGGTCGTCAGGCCGGCGGGGCGGC
>CAZBEP010000125.1:4412-5625 GCA_964490925.1 uncultured Eggerthellaceae bacterium
CGGCCTGCTTGCCGCCGGTGTCCCAGTAGAAGCGCTTGAACTTGCGGATCTGGTTCATCTTCATGGCGAAGGCCCAGGCGTTGTGCGCAAGCGTGTCTTTCCCGTAATGCAGCGGATACGGCTCGCGCGTCGACCGGAGCACGCGCAGCGCCTCTTTGAGACGGCGCCGATCGGCCATGGAGCGCTTGAGCACCGACACGGGCACGCAGCAGTAGAAAAACGGGTCGTACGCCTCGTGGTAGGGAATCTCGCGCCTGCGGACGAACTCGTCGATGATGAGCGTCGCGAAGTTCACGCCGCCGAGGCTCATGTAGTAGGTGTTGCGCCCGCACCTCGTGTTGACCTCGAGGAACCGGAAGGATCCGTCGCGAAGGTCGTACTTGACGTCGAAGTTGGCGAAGCCTCGGTATCCGACGCGCGAGAGAAAGCGGCGCGCGCATTCGATGATTTCGCCGTCGCGCTCGCCCATAATGGCGAGCGGATTGCCGAGCGCCGTCGGATCGTGGTCCTGCAGGCACACGATGCCGCCCGACACGACGCGCAGCGCGCCCGTTGCGTCCGAGAAGGTCGTGAGCGTGCGGATGGCGGCATCGTCGCCGGGGATGAAGTCCTGCAGCACAAGCTCGCCGTCGTAGTCGCTGCCCTTGATGTCCGCCCAGGCACCGGAAAGCTCTGCGGGCGTTTCGATCTCGTAGATCTTGCGCTTGCGCGGGATCGTCGCGCTCTGAAACATCGCCGAGTTCGACGGCTTCGCAATGAGCGGGTACGGGTAGTCGTCCACGGGAAGCTCGTCGGGGCCGCCCGCGCCGCAGTCGAGGTACCACGTCTGCGGATACGGAATGGATAGCTCCGCGCACAGCTCGTAGAAACGGCGCTTCTGCGTGATCTCGTCGAGCAGCGGGAAATCGATGTAGGGTACGACGAACCCCGCCGCTTCCAGGCGCGCCTTTCCCGCAGAGAGCATGCGCGCGTGGCAGTCGTCGCAGCCGAGGACAAGCGGGATGCGGGCGGAATCGGCGGCGCGAATCTCGGCGGCGACGGCCTCGAGCGCCTCGTAGAGCGATTCCGCCTCGTGAATGCCGGGCGTAAGCCGGTAGTCGGAAAAGCGGCTCGCCGAGAGCATCTTCACGTCCTGCGTCGCAAGCACGATCGTGCGGTCGATGCCGTAGGCCCGGTGGAGCTCGCGCACGTAGCTGTACGCGAGGATGTCGCC
>CAZBEP010000126.1:0-5604 GCA_964490925.1 uncultured Eggerthellaceae bacterium
TGGAAGAAGTAGTCGCGGCGCACGGCATCCCGAACCGCCGGTACACCGTCGTCCTTAAGCCTGAGATAATGGGACGGGCTGTCGACGCGCGTGTCCAAAAGACCCACAAGGCGATCCCGCTCCGCGTGCCATTTGGCCCCCGCAAACGTCCCGTCTTTAGCCGTAAAATCAGATAGTTCATACGCAGGTATGTCAACCGCATCGGAGTAAACGATCCGCCACTCCTTGCTGACGCCATCCGCCAAGACCTCCTGTCGGATAACCCCCTCATCCAAGGCCTCGTCATAGAGGCCCTGGACCTCGTCGGCGTTGGGGAACATCTGGGGCAGGCGCGAATAGGGCATGGGCGCGGGCAGCTCCGTGCGCCAGTCATGGTCGCCCGATCCGTCTTTTCCTCGGCCCGTCCTTGCATACAGGTGCGACCCCACGCCCGCCGCCATGGACGCGACCCTGTCGTACTCCCCCTTCATAAGCGTTATGCCCTGGTAGGCGAAGAACGGGACGCCGCTGTAGAACCGGCTGACCGCAATGCGGTCGCCCACCATAGTCCTGCGCACGGTGAAGTCGTTGTGCTGTGCCGCCATGTTCTGCGCCGCCTGGCACAGCACCGTCGAGCTTCCCGGCACCGAGATGCTGCAGTTCGGGAAGCAGTTGCCCGGGTTGGCGACGTTGAACTTCGGGTCGCTCCAGAACATGGGCATGGCGGCGTCATAAACAGGCTGCAGCAGGCCGGCCCGCACCTTGCCGACCAGGTCCGCCGTACCGTTGTTGGGGTACTTCACGTCGAGGTAGTACTCTATCGAGCGGTTGGCGCTCTGGCTGAACACGCGGTTCGCGTAGCGGGAGACCAGGCCGTGCAAAATCGTCTCGTCGTCGCCGAGCCACGCCTCTGGGTCCTCGAGGAACGCACGGACGAAGTCGTCCGCGAACTGGTCGGGGACGAGGGCGGCGACCTCCTCGTCCAGGGTCTTCTGCACGTCCCTCAGCTCGAGGATGTGCATGGCGCACCCCTTTTGCTCGACCGCCTGGTCACTCAGGAGATACGTCAAGTCGTTCCGGAACGTCGCACGGAGGGCGTCGAGCGTGTCCGTCAGCCGGCGGAAGAAGCGCGTGTACAAATCTTGCAGGCCCTCTTCGAGCTTAACAGCAAGCGCGGCAATTGCCGCATAGGCCTCGGAGTCCCTCGTGTCGTAGTAGTAGCGCCGCACGCTGTCGATATAGTTCGCATATCTGGTTTTGATAGGAGGGACCCGCTTGTTTACGAAATCAGTGTTGGCCTGCACTTTCGCACGCAGGTCATCTTTTGCATAGACATCATAAGTTCCTGCCTTTTTATCGGCCTCTTCGCGCACGTCCGCCAGGCACGAGCGCAGCGTGTAGCTGGCGCCGCTCAGCATGGCGGCAGCATAATACGGGCCGTAGTCCCGCGAGCGCGCCACCTCGCACAGGCGGGCGAACGCCCGGGCCAGCAGGGGCCCGTCGGCGGCGCTGACCTTGGAGGGGTCGTAGGACGTCAGCTTCTCTCCAAGCGCCTTGGAGTTGCCGGCGAACTTCCCCCGGCATCCGTTAATCCAGTCGTTGCCCGGCTTGGCCCAGCACTCCGGCAGGATGCGCACGTCGAGGATGCCGTAGTCCTTGAGCACGTCCAACCCGTCCTTGTCGGACATGTCGGGGAGGAAAAATTCATCGGACCCATCGATCATCTGATCATAGAACGCCGCCGCCGTGTCCATCCCGAGCGACTGGGCGAACTTGAGCACCTCGTCCTTCGTGGGCATCCGGACGCCCCGGCCCATCGCGCCATCGAAACGTTCGAAGAGGCGACAGGCCAGGTACGTCATAATCTGAGAGATAGGCACCCTCGCCTCGGCCGCGCCCACCACGTGATAGTACAGGTTGGCACCGTACTGGCGATCAAGACGGTTAACCGCCTGCGCGATGTTCGCCTCGTTGCCGCGCATGGTCACCGGCGCCTGGGCGCCCTCCATGCCGTCGAGCTGCACGTCGGCCAGATAGGACACCACGTAGTCGGCCGCCGCGTTCAGGCTCCGCGCGAACGCATCCGCAGGCGTTTCGCCTGCCGCATTCTTCGCGGAGAACAGGTGGCACATGTCGACCGGCGGCTCCTGGGTGTCGATGCGGAAGGAGCCGTAGTCCTGGGAGAAGAAGTCGCCCGACTCCCTGAGGCCCATGAGGTAGTCGAGCTCCTTCATGGCCGCGTAGCCGTTGGACATGTTGTATTTCGCGGCCGGCGATCCGGGCTTCAGCTTGCTCACCACCACGTCGGGCAGGAAGAACAGGCCCATGACCTTGGCGTTGACGCCCTCGCTCGAGACGGCGTCGCGCACGATGTAGCACGTGTCGAGGAAGCAGCCGCTCCCCGTGCCGCCGGAGATGCCGGCGAAGACGTAGACGTCGATGTTGGCCGGGCTCTGGCCGCGCAAGGCGGAGCGGAGCTTCTGGATGATCCTCGAGCGCAGCTCGCCGACCTTCTCGAACAGGAGGTAGCGGCCCACCTGGCGCACCCCTCCCGCACCGTCAGGCGAGATGAGTTTCGTGATGCCGTCGATGTTCATCCAGGCGTACAGGGGGTTGTTCCTGATGAGCGTCTTGTCGTCGAGAGTGGCGGCGAGCGTTGGCATGTTGATGCTGAAGAACTCGTCGCTCGCATCGAGCGCGCCCTCGCCCCTCATGTTGGCGATGTCGGTGCCGTCCGAGTCGATGGCCAAAAACTGGATGTGCTCGTACCTCCTGACGCCCGAGTCGGGGTCGTCGGGTTCGATCTGCCGGCGGACGCGCTTCTTGAGCTCGGCGATGGCGCGCATGCCCGTGCCGCCGATGCCGATGACGAGCGCCGCCGACCCGTCGTAGCGGGGCGAGCTGCTGATGCCGCTCGAAATGCCGCCGCCGCTTTGGAGAAGCAGGGAGTTGTACATCATGTTAGTAACACCCTTTCGCTCGGATGCCTACGAAATCGCAAGGCCAGTAACCTGTGCGTACTGCCGTTCTATGGCACGCAGCCAAACAGGTGCATCCCCGCTCCCGCCGCCGTTTGCGTAAACTTGTCATACGCCTGCTTCATGTCCGTCATGCCTTGGTATACACAGAAGGGGACACCGATGTAGAGCCGAATGACCGAGATGCGGTCACCCGCCATAATCCCTTTTGCATCACAATTGCCATAAGACGCCATATTCTTCACCGCCTGCCGCAACACGGCTGAGTCACCCGGCACCGAGACGCAGCAAATCGGACAGCGGTCATCCGGGTTTTCCAGGTTGAACTTCGGGTCGTTCCAGAACATGGGCGTGGCGGCTTCATAGACGGGCTGCAACAGGCCGGCCTGCACCTTGCCGACCAGGTCCGCCGTACCGTTGTTGGGGTACTTCACGTCGAGGTAGTACTCTATCGAGCGGTTGGCGCTCTGGCTGAACACGCGGTTCGCGTAGCGGGAGACCAGGCCGTGCAAAATCGTCTCGTCGTCGCCGAGCCACGCCTCTGGGTCCTCGAGGAACGCACGGACGAAGTCGTCCGCGAACTGGTCGGGGACGAGGGCGGCGACCTCCTCGTCCAGGGTCTTCTGCACGTCCCTCAGCTCGAGGATGTGCATGGCGCACCCCTTTTGCTCGACCGCCTGGTCACTCAGGAGATACGTCAAGTCGTTCCGGAACGTCGCACGGAGGGCGTCGAGCGTGTCCGTCAGCCGGCGGAAGAAGCGCGTGTACAAATCTTGCAGGCCCTCTTCGAGCTTAACAGCAAGCGCGGCAATTGCCGCATAGGCCTCGGAGTCCCTCGTGTCGTAGTAGTAGCGCCGCACGCTGTCGATATAGTTCGCATATCTGGTTTTGATAGGAGGGACCCGCTTGTTTACGAAATCAGTGTTGGCCTGCACTTTCGCACGCAGGTCATCTTTTGCATAGACATCATAAGTTCCTGCCTTTTTATCGGCCTCTTCGCGCACGTCCGCCAGGCACGAGCGCAGCGTGTAGCTGGCGCCGCTCAGCATGGCGGCAGCATAATACGGGCCGTAGTCCCGCGAGCGCGCCACCTCGCACAGGCGGGCGAACGCCCGGGCCAGCAGGGGCCCGTCGGCGGCGCTGACCTTGGAGGGGTCGTAGGACGTCAGCTTCTCTCCAAGCGCCTTGGAGTTGCCGGCGAACTTCCCCCGGCATCCGTTAATCCAGTCGTTGCCCGGCTTGGCCCAGCACTCCGGCAGGATGCGCACGTCGAGGATGCCGTAGTCCTTGAGCACGTCCAACCCGTCCTTGTCGGACATGTCGGGGAGGAAAAATTCATCGGACCCATCGATCATCTGATCATAGAACGCCGCCGCCGTGTCCATCCCGAGCGACTGGGCGAACTTGAGCACCTCGTCCTTCGTGGGCATCCGGACGCCCCGGCCCATCGCGCCATCGAAACGTTCGAAGAGGCGACAGGCCAGGTACGTCATAATCTGAGAGATAGGCACCCTCGCCTCGGCCGCGCCCACCACGTGATAGTACAGGTTGGCACCGTACTGGCGATCAAGACGGTTAACCGCCTGCGCGATGTTCGCCTCGTTGCCGCGCATGGTCACCGGCGCCTGGGCGCCCTCCATGCCGTCGAGCTGCACGTCGGCCAGATAGGACACCACGTAGTCGGCCGCCGCGTTCAGGCTCCGCGCGAACGCATCCGCAGGCGTTTCGCCTGCCGCATTCTTCGCGGAGAACAGGTGGCACATGTCGACCGGCGGCTCCTGGGTGTCGATGCGGAAGGAGCCGTAGTCCTGGGAGAAGAAGTCGCCCGACTCCCTGAGGCCCATGAGGTAGTCGAGCTCCTTCATGGCCGCGTAGCCGTTGGACATGTTGTATTTCGCGGCCGGCGATCCGGGCTTCAGCTTGCTCACCACCACGTCGGGCAGGAAGAACAGGCCCATGACCTTGGCGTTGACGCCCTCGCTCGAGACGGCGTCGCGCACGATGTAGCACGTGTCGAGGAAGCAGCCGCTCCCCGTGCCGCCGGAGATGCCGGCGAAGACGTAGACGTCGATGTTGGCCGGGCTCTGGCCGCGCAAGGCGGAGCGGAGCTTCTGGATGATCCTCGAGCGCAGCTCGCCGACCTTCTCGAACAGGAGGTAGCGGCCCACCTGGCGCACCCCTCCCGCACCGTCAGGCGAGATGAGTTTCGTGATGCCGTCGATGTTCATCCAGGCGTACAGGGGGTTGTTCCTGATGAGCGTCTTGTCGTCGAGAGTGGCGGCGAGCGTTGGCATGTTGATGCTGAAGAACTCGTCGCTCGCATCGAGCGCGCCCTCGCCCCTCATGTTGGCGATGTCGGTGCCGTCCGAGTCGATGGCCAAAAACTGGATGTGCTCGTACCTCCTGACGCCCGAGTCGGGGTCGTCGGGTTCGATCTGCCGGCGGACGCGCTTCTTGAGCTCGGCGATGGCGCGCATGCCCGTGCCGCCGATGCCGATGACGAGCGCCGCCGACCCGTCGTAGCGGGGCGAGCTGCTGATGCCGCTCGAAATGCCGCCGCCGCTTTGGAGAAGCAGGGAGTTGTACATCATGGTCTACTTTCCTTTTAACCGAATCCCACGGAAACGCGGCGCCTACGGCCTGCGCG
>CAZBEP010000127.1:0-5536 GCA_964490925.1 uncultured Eggerthellaceae bacterium
GACACCGTCCTGGAAAATCTCGTCTCCCACGTCGACGAACATCTCGTGAACCCCCCGTTCGGTCTCCTTCAGGTAGCGTGCCCGCTCTGCGAGCACGAGGCAACGCATGTCCTCGGGGTCGGCGCAGACGAAGTCGTGCATCACCGCACCGAGCTCCGTATTCCCGTGATTATACGTTGCGTCTACGTACACGATGTGCGAACCGTCGCCAAAAGGCGCCCCCGTTTCGAGGCGCATGCGCTCGATGTGCTCCAGGGCGACACCGTTGCGCAGGGCTGGGCCGTCCGTGACGAACACCACGTAGCATTCGGGCGGTTTCTCAAAGCCCGCTCCCTTGTCGAGAGCGTCCCGTCGAGGAGCGCGGCGTGGAAACGCGCCCGTTGGGGGCTGGCGCGTGCCGGATCGCGCTGGACCTCGATGTCGTAGCGTCTGCCCTCCGCGTCCAAGGCATCCACGTCGAGCCATATTGAACGCGTGCCGATGCTGACGAGCTCGTGCTCGACGGAGAGCCTGACCACCTTGAGCGTTGGCTTGTCGAGCACGGCGCGCAGCACCGCCTCGGCACAACGCGGCTGTCCGTCGAAGAACTTCGCCATGTAGAGGTCGTTCATCAGGGTGAGCTGCCTCGTGCGTTCTATTAATCGCTGGTATTCCATAACTTCGCCTCTCGTTGCGAGCCGTGCCGCTTCCGTTGGGCGGGCAGGATACTCAGCAATCCGCACGCTGTTCTCACGCAACTCTTACATTTTGAATCCCGGGCGTCTCCATCGTCATAACCCCAGTTCAAAAGTGGTATATGGATTAATCCAGCACTCAGCCTCCACAAACACTCCATCGCAGGACATCTGTCGGAAAGCGTCGGGCCCGCGCATCATCGGGACAAGCGACCGGCTACAATATGCTGTGTTCGGGACGGAGAGGGGAGGCGCGCGGCGTGGTCGCAACCAAGCGTGTCGAGGGGGCCCTGACGGTCGGGGGCCTTGCGTTTCTGTGGCCGCTGCTCCATGCGTCGCCGTATTTTCCCGTGTCGCTCGCGTTCAATTCCGCCACGAGCGACGTCTCGTTCATCACGGGGTGCCACAGCGTTTACACCCTGCTGTTCGTCCTGCTCGGTGCTGCCTTCGTCGTTGCGCCGGGACGGCTCGGCCCGATGCTCGGGCGCTTCCAGGCCGCAGGTCTCGTGCTCGGCGCGTTGGGGACGCTCGGATGCGCCCTGCTCATGGCGTGCGGCTCGTTCGAACCGTCGACCGTCGCCGACGCGGGGCTCGGGTGCGGTATGGCGCTCGTCGCCCTGTTCATCGTCTGTGCCGTCGTGGCTTGGGGCGAGTTTCTCGTCTCCGACGGCTTTGCGCGCGCATCGGGCCTGGGGGCCGCCTCTTACGGGGCGTTCTCGGTTGTCTGGCTGCTGTGGGTCTGGCTGGCCCCGGCGGCAAGCTGGCTGCTGGCAGCATCCCCGCTGGTTTCGGGCGCCTGCCTGACGGCCCTGCGCCTGCTTGCCGACTGTCCAGCCGATGACGGCGCGCCTGCCGCCACAGCCGCGCCCTCTCCCGACGCTTCCTTCGGTTCCGCTGTCCGTTTTCCGCATGCTGTTGTCTGGCCGTGCGTCGCGCTTGTCTACGCTGCGGTGACGCTCGTGCGCGTCTTCACCACGATGCAGGCGGGCATGAGCGTAGGGGCGCTCTCGCACGATCAGCAGATGCTGTCGGCCCTCATCCAGGTTGTCGTGGTCGCCGTCTTTGCGCTCGTGTTGCGGGTCGCGCTCAAAAAGGGGGTCGTGCGGTGCGGCTTGACGGTCATGGGCGTGCTCGTGCTGCTGTTCTTGGCGGCGCTGCTGCAGGTGATGCTTACCGGTGCGGCGCAGGAGTCGTCGTTTACGGGACGGCGCGCCCTGGTGGCGGTCGAGCATTGCCTGGAGGTGCTGCTGTTCGTGGTGCTCGCCTCCGTCGTGCAGGGCCGCGCCTCTTTCGGGACGCGCGCCTTTGCCTGCTTTGCGGTGGGTGTCCTTGCGGTGCCGCAGTTCCTCTCGCTCGACCTCATGTATCGCACCGGCGTTCTCGATGCCCTGGCACACATCGACCTCATGGTGCCCGTGGCGGCCATAGCGTCCTTCTCGGTGGCGGCCCTGCTCGTGGGCATGCTCACCGCCTTCGCGAGCCGTGCGCCCTACCAGCAGCTTACTCCGATCGGCGGTGTAGGGGAGGCTGAAGGAGCGGACGGTGCGGCCCCGCAGAAGCCGGCGGCGCATCCTGATCCTGACGACTGGCAGGCCGACCTGTGCCGCAAAGCGCTTGCACAGATCGATGTCTCGCCGCGCGAGTTCGACGTCGTGGTACTTGCGTACCGCGGCTATTCGTCGCGCAACATCGCCCACCAGCTTGCGGTGTCGGAGTCCACGGTGAAGACCCACCTGACGCACGTCTATCGCAAGCTGGGGATACATTCGAGACAAGACCTCATCTCCCTCATCGATAAAGGTCGGTAACTTTGTGGGAACCGGGCTGTGGCTGCGTTCCGCGGAAGCTCACGTACCTCGAGTACGCATCGCTTCTGCGCTCCACTACCTCCACACCGCCTGACGGATGCTCGCTCGCTGCGCATCGCTCCCATGCGCTGTGTTCGACCCGCTGTGCTCGCTGGCTGACTCCCGTTTCTCCATAGACCCCCTTCCACCTGTATGTTTGTCCGAATCGGACAAGCATTTCGCCGCAATGCCGGCTTAAGGTCACGTGCCCTTCCCGCCTGGATTTGTCCGAATCGGACGAAGACGCGGACCGCCCGGCGGGCCATGCTGGATTCGTGCCGCATCGCAGAGCGGCGGTTGGCGCGCGGTTTGCAAGGCCGGCACGCCGAGGTCCACATAAGGGAGGAACATATGAACTCACAGACCACACGCCGGACGTTCGTACAGGCGGCCGGCATCGCGGGCGTCGCCGGGGCCGTTGCGCTAACGGCCGCTCGCGGCGCGCATGCCGACGAGGCCGAGGACGGCGCTGCCGCCCGCAACACCACCGAGCTGGCCATCCCCGCGCTCGAACCCGCGCCCGAGACGACTGTCTACGCTTGCGATGTGCTCGTGGTCGGCGGCGGCTGGGCGGGCTTGAACGCCGCCATGGCCGCAGCGAACGCCGGCTGCTCGGTCGTGCTCGTCGACAAGGGCAAGCCTGGATATTCGGGCCTTGCGCCGTGGCCGAGCTCACACCGCTGGCTCGACACCGACCTGGGCGACGACCCCGAGGCCTTCATGACCGCCATCCAGCGCGGTGGCGAGTACGTTGTCAACAAGGACTGGTACCAGGTCTGGATCGACGAGTCCAAGGACACCTACAACCGCCTGACCGAGTGGGGCGTCTTCGAACGCTACGACCGTATCGCCGACACCGACTACTGGGACACCCTCGATATCCAGAGCTACTTCCAGGCCAATGCCGGCGTCGAGCGCCACACCCGCTGGATCCAAACCCTCGAGGGTGCCGGCGTGACCCACATCGACTTCACGATGGTCACTGACGTGCTGACCAATGGCGGCCGCGTTGTGGGAGCTATGGGTCTGCACGTGCCGAGCGGCGCCGTCATGCAGTTCAACGCTCCCGCCGTGGTCATGTGCACGGGCGGCGGCTGCTACAAGCCCACCGGCTTCCCCGTAGGCGGCAACACCTTCGACGGCGAGTATATCGCCTACAACCTGGGCCTGCCCATCGCCGGCAAGGAGTATGACGACTTTCACACCACCTGCAGCTACGCCCCGGGTAATGCCTTCATCAACAACAACTGGGACTACGTCGAGAACATCTGGTTCTGCGGCGGCGACATCACATCCGACAACGCCGAGACCTACGGCAAGAGTAAATTCACCGCGATGGTGGGCGACCGCATCACCAAGGCGCTTGAGGGCGTTTCGCCCAACAGCGGCGTCGACATCGAGGACCAGGCCAACGGTACTATCACCCGCCGCGGCGGCACCGTGTGGGAGGATAACCCCGACGACCCGCGCCTGGGCAAGATGGTGAGCCCCAAGCCCAAGGGTGATGTCTACGGCGTGGCCGTGGGCATGTGCGCCCACCTCTCCTCCGGTGTGTGGTGCGGTATCGACGACCTCGAGGGCTACACCGGTATCCCCGGTCTGTGGTACGCCGGCGACGGTGCCAACGCCAGCATGGTGACCGGCGCGACCTACCCCGTGGGTGTGGGCTTCACCTCGAGCTTCTGCAGCATCCAAGGCGACCGTGCCGGCAAGGCCGCCGCGGCTTACGCTGTTGACGCCGGACCCGCCGAGATCCCGGCAGACATCGTGGCCTCTACCACCGAGGCCATCAACGCCCCGCTGTGCCTTGAGAAGGGCTTCGACCCCAACTGTGCTCGCGACCAGCTGCAGGCTGTCATGGCCCCCTACTGGATCACCATCGCCAAGAACGAGACCGTGCTTCAGGGTGCCCTTGACCAGATTGAGCACATGCGCGACAACGTGGTGCCGATGCTCATGGCGAGCAACCCCCACGAGCTGCGTCTCGTCCACGAGATGAGGCACAAGGTGCTCTCCGCCGAGATGAAGCTGCGCTCGAGTTTGGAGCGCAAAGAGAGCCGCGGCCTGCACTACCGCACCGACTACCCGTTCCGCGACGACGGGAACTACCTGACCTACACCATCGTGCAGCGCGGCGAGGACGGAGCGATGCGGGTGTCGAGCCTGCCCATCAAGGACGAGTGGAAGGGTGACCTGACCGAGGACTACGCGACCCGCTATGCCTCGCGCTTCCCGGGCGAGGCCGAGCTGCTTGGCCTGCCGGTCGAGGAGAGCTCGGGCAGCTGGGGCTAGGGCAGTCCACGGGATTGCCGCGCGAGGCCGAGTGCAACGACGCGCGGCATTTGTGGGGTGTCCCAAGCTTCCCGCTGACGGTTCAAACCGCCGTTAGCCGACGCGTCGCACCCGGCGGCGCGCTCCCGACCTCCCTGCGGGCGCGCATGGAACGCCCGTACCACCAAGAAGGAGACCAGCTATGAGTGTTGCCCGCTACGACTTGAACGCCTGCATCGGCTGCAGGAACTGCGTCAACGTGTGCCCCATGGATGTCATGAAGTTCGACGAGGAGGCCAACAAGTCGGTCATCGCCTATCCGGAGAACTGCCAGAGCTGCGGCCAGTGCTACATCGGCTGCCTCGGCCGGTCGCTCGATATCGTCGACAGCATGTTCGCCTACGGCATCACCGCCTACCGCGCGCTTGCGGTGAACGATCCCGAGAAGACCAAGGCGGCCACCGTCGCCGTGATGTACTCCTCCGAGGAGGGGGAAGCGTAAGGCGTGCAGGTGCTTTGCACAAGGCTGCGCCGCACGGTGGCCTTCCAGGCGGGTCCGTCTTCCGAAGGGGGCGGACCTGCTTCCGTTCGGGCCCGTGCGCGTCCTTTCTGCCCGAAACCAGCGTTTCTCCCAAGCGGTTCGCAGAACTGCCGCACGACGTGCGCGAGGGCGACGCGTTTTTGCGGGTTGCCCTAGGGAAACACTGAACAATTGCCCCCGTCGGCCCGGTCCGGCCTCGGGGG
>CAZBEP010000128.1:0-1309 GCA_964490925.1 uncultured Eggerthellaceae bacterium
CGCTTGCCCTCTTCCGCCTCGCATAACCTGCCATCCGCCCGGCACCGACCGCTTTTTCGGCGCCGGGCTGTATCCGCTATCGAAAGGCTTGCATCATGAACGGACGGGACTGCAAGGCAGGCGAAAACGACGGCTTCGCGCCAGATGACGCCGACAGGGAGACGCTCCGGCAGCGAGAGCTTGCCTACCGCCTATTCTCGAACCTGTTCGGCACCGAGGTAACGATCGACTTCCTTCGGGAGGCGTCGCAGGCGCGCCCCGCTCTGAACGGGGTGCTCGGGGAATACCTCTCTTCCCTCGGCGACGATCATGGGAGCCTGGAGAGGGCGCGGGACGAGGCGGTCGCAGATTTTTCGAGGCTTTTCCTTAACATGTCGGCATCGCCCGTGTGCCTCTACGAGTCGCCATATACAAGCTCCGAAGGGCTTCTCATGCAGGATGCCCGCGACGAGGTGCGCGCCTGCTATCGAGAGTGTGGCTTCTCTCTTATGCGGGGGAAAAGGCTTCCGGAGGATCACCTGTCCTTCGAGCTTGAGTTCATGGCCGAACTGTGCGCTCGCGAGCTGTCGTGCAAACAGGCCGATGACGGAGAGGGAGCCGGCCGCTCGCGCGCCGCTCAGGAGCTTTTCCTCTCAAACCACCTCCTGCGCTGGGTGTTCGACGTCTGCGACGGCGTAGGGCGCACAGCGAGAACCGGGCTTTACCGCGGCGTGGCCGAGGCGCTTCGCACCTTTATGGAAGCGGAGCGGGACTACTGTTTGTCAAAGCCCTCTGCTCCGAAGTCGCCCTCGTGATCGACGCCGAATGCAGGGGCGCGGCATCTCTCTTGCGGGAGAGCGTCTCGTGCCGTAGAGTGGGCGGGGCTGCAGAAGAGAGAGGCAAGAGAGGTACCCCCATGGCCGACACGGTGCTGTTTGTGGAATACCCGAAGTGCTCGACGTGCAAGAAGGCGAAGAAGTGGCTCGATGAGCGCGGCATCGCCTACGACGACCGTCACATCGTCGAGGACAATCCGACGGCTGATGAGCTTGCGGCCTGGCACGAGACGTCCGGCCTGCCCGTGCGCCGCTTCTTCAACACGTCCGGCCAGGTCTATCGTGCGCGCAACGTGAAGGCGCTGCTCGATGCCGGCATGGACGATGCCGACGCGTTCGCGCTGCTCGCGGAGGACGGCATGCTCGTCAAGCGACCGATCGTCGTCGGCCGCGGCTTCGTGCTCGTGGGGTTCCGCGAGGCCGAGTGGGAGGCGGCGCTTACGTAGGGGGCTTTCCGGGCGCTTGCGTTCGCCCGCGCTGCGGCCCGCGCCCGC
>CAZBEP010000128.1:1409-3286 GCA_964490925.1 uncultured Eggerthellaceae bacterium
CTCCGTGCCGCCCGACCTGCGCTCCGTTTCCCGGCGCGGCCGCGCGGGACGGCTCGCCGCCTGTGTTCTGCCTGCCGTGCGCGGCTAGTATAATACGTGGTCGGACGAAAGCCGCGCGAAACATCGGGATGCGCGACGGCGCGCACGTGGCTGCAGCGGCGCGCGGTGGGAAGGGGCTCGCGTGCTCGACGAACTACATGTGGAGAACCTCGCGCTCATCCGCAGCGCGTCGCTTGCGCCGTGCATGGGGCTTACCGTGCTCACCGGCGAGACGGGCGCGGGCAAGACGGCGCTCCTTTCCGCCTGCAAGCTGCTCATGGGGGAGCGCGCCGACAAGGGGCTCGTACGCGACGGCGAAGGGGCGCTCGTCGTGTCGGGTCGCCTCTTCGGGGCTCGGCGAGCGGACAACGGCGGAGGCGGTGCCGCCGAACGCGACGGTGCGGCCGCCGGCGACGATGCCGACGAGGGTCTTGTCGCCGTGCGGCGCGTGTCGGCCGACGGGCGCTCGCGCGTGACGGTCGACGGGGCGCCGGCGAGCGTCGGCGACCTCGCGCGCCTCGTCGCGCCGACGATCGACCTGTGCGGCCAGCACGAGCACCAGCAGCTCATGCGCCCGGCTACCCACGTGGCGTTGCTCGACGCGTGGGCGGGCGACGCCGTTGCCGGCCCGCGTGCGGCCTACGCGGATGCGCTCGCCGCCGCGAACGCCGCGGCGCGCGAGCTCGACCGCGTCCGCGAGGCGGGCGAGGCGTCGTCGGCGCGGCTCGACGACGCGCGCTTTACGCTGCGCCGCATCGACGAGGTGGATCCAAAAGAGGGCGAGTACGAGGAACTCTCCGCAGCGCTCGCCCGCGCCGAGCATGCCGAGGCGCTTGCCATGGCGGCCGACGGCGCGCACGAGGCGTTGTCGGGGGAGGGGGGCGCGCTCGACTCGCTTGACGTTGCGACTTCGGCGCTCGAGGCAGCGGCCGGTTACGACGCGTCGCTGAGGGATCTCGCGCGGGCGCTGCGCGATGCCGGCTACGTCGTCGAGGACGTGTCGCGCGACGCGCGCGCCTACCGCGACGGCGTGGATTTCGACGCGGAAGGGCTTGCGCGGCAGCAGGAGCGCATGGGCGCGCTCCAGGGGCTTGTGCGCGCGTTCGGGCCGCGCATGGAGGACGTGTTCGCGGCGCGCGCCGAGGCGGCCGAACTCGTGTCGCTCGTCGACGACGCCGCCGAGCGGGAAGCGGCCGCGCGGCGCGCGCTCGATGCCGCCGAGGAGGCGCTCGTGCAGGCCGCAGACGCGCTCGACGCCGCCCGTGCCGTCGTCGCGCCGCGCTTTGCGGCCGCCGTGACCGAGCAGATGGGCCGCCTCGAGATGGGCGGCGCGGAGCTGTCGTGTGCGATCGGGCGGCTTGACCGCGCGCGATGGACGGCGTCCGGGCCGTCGTCGGTCGAGTTCCTCTTCAAGCCGGGCGCCGCTATGCAGCCGCGGCCGTTCGCGCGCATCGCGTCGGGCGGCGAGGCGAGCCGCGTGGCGCTTGCCATCAAGGCGGTGCTCGGCGAGACCGACGAGGTCGACACGCTTGTCTTTGACGAGGTGGACGCGGGCGTCGGCGGTGCGGTGGCCGTGGCGCTCGCCGCAGTGCTCGCGGATCTCGCGCGCACGCACCAGGTGATCGCCGTGACGCACCTCGCGCAGGTGGCCGTGCGGGCGGACGCGCACTACGTTGTCGAAAAGACGGCCGGCGCCGCGCCCGAAACGCGCCTGCGCGAGGTCTCGGGCGACGAGCGCGTCGCGGAGGTCGCCCGCATGCTCTCGGGCGGCGCCACCGAGGCGTCGCTCGCCCACGCGCGCGAGATGCTTACCGCCGCCCGGGCGTAGCCGCCGCCGC
>CAZBEP010000128.1:3386-5500 GCA_964490925.1 uncultured Eggerthellaceae bacterium
GCTTCTGGCTTCCTCTACTGGTTCTGGCTCTCTGCCTCCAGCAGCTTTCTCGCCTCGTCGACATCGAGCTTGGGGACGCGAGACGCCCACAACGCCTTTTTGTCGTAGCTTATGATTGCGTCGACCCGGAGCGGTTCCGCCGCTATGCGGACGAGGGCGTCCTCGTAGTCGGGCTCGTCCGAGCCGACGGCCTGAATGACCGTTCGGCCGGTGAGGTCGACGAGGTATTCTGCGGTTTGCCCTGACGGCCACGGGGCATCTGCTGGGAGAGGGCGGCGAGCCTGCGCTCGGCGTCCTCGAGGCGGGCGATCCGGTCGGCACTCTCGTCGTGGATTGCGGTGATGACGATCACGCCGCTGCGGGGAGAGTCGATGCTGAGCGCGTCGCCCACGGACATGTTCGCCTTGCGCCGCAGGGGACTCGGAATGACGACGGCGGCGCTGTTTCCGACTTTGGCGAGCGCTGATTCCGTAAGGCTTCCCTCCCCATGTTGTAACGCGTAAAGCAAGTGCGCCCGATCCGGCCGAGAAGTGAAAAGCCTGCACTGCGGCGCGGGATTGCCGGGGTTGGGCTGCTTGATGCCCCCCTGGAAAGCAGCAGCGTGCGCAGGCCGCCAAGAGCGCCGCAGCCGCCAGACTCAGAGCACGTCGATCAGGATCTCGCCGACAACAGTCTCCCCGTCGCTCGCGTACACGGTCAGCGAAACCTTCGCCGTTTGCGCGGCGGCATCGTACAGCGCGGCGAACGCCTCCTCGCCCATGAGGGAGTCGACGCCTCGGGATTCCACCTGCTGCCTCACGTGATCTGCGCGCGGATCGACCCGAAGGCTCGAAACGCTTTTCCCATCGGCGAAAAGCCCGTCCGGCGAAGCGAGGATCGCCCCGTCGATCGCGCCGCCGTGAGCAGCCGCTTCCGCCAGAAGCGCTATCTCGCTTTCGACCAGGGCGCTTTTCACGTGACTAAGCGCATCGTCGGAGGTGCCTCCGGGAACGATCGCGTCTCCCGAATCGGTCAGATTCGCCTGGACGGCGCCGCTCACGTCCGCATTCAGGCTCGCAAGCGCGTCTTCGGTGCCGCCCTCGCGCGCCATTCCGGCGAAATACTGGGCGAGCCTCGTCTCGGAAAGCATGTCGGCTCCAAAATATGCGGCCGCCATCTGCTTGAACGACTCAGCGATGCGTTCGTGCTTCGCGGCCTCCCTCTGCGCAACCTCCTCGGCGGACAAAGCGGCATCCTGGCCGACGATCTCCTGATACTCGTCGTAATAGAAATACCCCGTCTCCCCGTTCGACGCGATCGCCCTCACAAGGTCAGGTGGCTCGCTATCGGTCACCTGCGCATCGTAGAGAGATCCGTACGTCATCCCCTTCTCATTCGTCGGGAACGCCACGCCGTTTCCGGCATCGGCATCGCGAACGCAAACAGCAATGATTGCAGCGATGCAAAGCGCTGCGGCAAGCACAGCCCCAAAGGCGACCTTATTCTTCGTCGTAGCAAGCATCGTCGCGCTCCCTTCTCTTCCCCTGGGAACCCTTTCGCCGACGTACGAACCGCCCGCTCTACCGAGCCTCTACGATCTCTCCGCTATGCTCGTTCGCCCATGTCGTAAAGTGATTGTCGTATGGGCTTCCAATGTATTGACAATTTGTACCATGATGGCGCCCCCGTTTTCCATCGAAGGCCATTTTGAAAATAATCTGAATTTTTTACTTTGTTGTCAATGGAGAATCTAAGGAAACGATGATTAACTGGCCTGCGGCCTCCCAGGGGGTTTCGCCATTGGGTTTTAGCGCGGCTCGCATCGGAGCCCCCCGGCTCCGGAGCATCCCTGGACTCCGGCGGAGTTCTGGCCGGGCGCGGGCGCGGCTCCCGGTGCGCGAAGGCTCCTTCGCGCTCGAAAATCGAGGCAGTGCGCGTCTGCGCGGCTCTTTTCGGAGGCCGCCATGCGGTCGGTCGCGGGTTTCCCCGGGCTGCGGCCTGGCGATATACGCTTCGCATGAGAAACCGCGCGCACCACTCCAGAAGGCCGATGCCGCAGATCGGCCCGTTTTCGCCACGATTTTGCGGGTAGGGCACGCGGGAGGGGCGCGCGGGGAGGTCTTGCCGCAAGGAGA
>CAZBEP010000129.1:0-1881 GCA_964490925.1 uncultured Eggerthellaceae bacterium
GATCGCAGCGAGGGCCGCACCGCCGCAGGGGACGAGGCGTTCGCGCGCCTTGCCGCCGACTTTCCGCAGGGCGGCACAGAGGGGCCGGCAGACGGCGGCGGCGCATCCGGCGCTTCCTGGTTCTGCTAGTATGTGCGCGGAAACTTTGATTCATTAACTAAAGAAAGGGGTGGCGATGGGCGGGAACGAGCGGGTCGGCGTGCTGCTCGCGAACACGGGAACCCCGTCCGCGCCGACCCCGAAGGCCGTGCGCGTCTACCTCAAGGAATTCCTCTCGAACCCGCGCATCGTGCCGATGAATCGCTTTGCGTGGGCGCTGCTTCTTCATGCGGTCATTCTGCCTACGCGTTCGCGCACCTCTGCCGAGAAATACGCTTCCGTCTGGACCGACGAGGGCTCTCCCCTCATCGTCGAGCAGGAGCGCCTTGCGGCGGGGCTTTCCCGACGCTATGCGGACGACGATGCGGATGTGCAGGTCGTATGCGGCATGAGCTTCGGGGATCCTTCCCTCGCCGCAGCGCTTGCGCGCCTGCGCGACGCCGGGTGTGCCCGCGTCGTCTGCTTGCCGCTGTACCCGCAAAGCGCGTACGCGACGACAAGCGTCGTGCGCGACGGCCTTGAGGCCGCGCGGCGGCGCCTCGAATGGGATGCCCCGTGCGCGGTCGTAGACAGATACGGCGACAACTGCGCGTACGTGCGGGCAGTGGCGGACTCCGTCCGCCGCGAGGGGATCGACCCCGCTTCCGAGGACAGGCTCGTGTTCTCGTTTCATTCCATTCCCGTCGCCGATATCGAGGCGGGCGACAGCTACGAGCGCCAGGTCTCGGAAAGCTGTCTGGCGATCGCCGAGGAGCTGGGTCTTGGGCAGGATCGGTGGGTCGTCTCCTACCAAAGCCGCTTCGACAAGGGGCGCGCCTGGCTTGCTCCGACGACGAAGGACGTGATTGCGCGCATGGCCGACGAGGGTGCGCGCCGCCTGTTCGTCGCGTGTCCCGGATTCGCCATCGACTGTCTCGAGACGCTGCGCGACATCGACGTCGTGCAGCGATCGCTGTTTTGCGAGCGGGCGCGCGCCGCTGACGGCGCCGACCAGGGAAGGTCGTTTCATTACGTGCCGTGCCTCGGCGGGACGGAGGCGCACGTGGACGTGCTGCGCGACGTGCTCGCGCCGTATGTGGAAGGGAGGTCGCGATGAGCGGACGGGAGGCAGCAGGCGCGCCTGCCGCCGGACGGGAGGGCGCGGACGCGCCCGGAGCTGGACGGGAGGCCGCAGGCGCGCCTGCGGCCGGACGCTTCGAGGGCGCGACGGTGCTCGTCGGGGTCACGGGATGCATCGCCGCATACAAGGCGTGCGACATCGTGCGCGCCGTCCAAGAGGAGGGGGGGCACGCGAAGGTCGTGATGACCGCGCACGCGTGCGAGTTCGTCGGGCCGACGACGTTTCGGGCGCTCACGCGAGAGCCGGTGGCGACGGGGCTGTTCGACGACCCTTCCGACCCGATCCATCACATCTCGCTCGCGAAGGAGTGCGACGTATTCGTGATCGCTCCGTGTACGGCGAACGTCGTCGCCAAGCTTGCACACGGCCTCGCGGACGACCTGCTCACAACGACGGCGCTCGCGACGCGCGCGCCGATCGTCGTCGCGCCCGCGATGAACTCCGGCATGTACGAGAACCCGGCCACGCAGGACAACCTCGCCGCTCTCCGCGCGCGGGGCGTGCGCGTCGTGGAGGCGGGCGAGGGCTACCTCGCCTGCGGCGACACGGGACGCGGGCGCCTGGCCGAGGTGGCCGTCGTCGTCGATGCTGCGGCTCGGGCGCTCGCGTCGGCGGCCTTCCCGCCGGCGGCCGCCGACGCGCTTGACGCAGGGGAGGACGCC
>CAZBEP010000129.1:1981-5472 GCA_964490925.1 uncultured Eggerthellaceae bacterium
TGCCGCCGCGCGCGACCTTGCGGGGCTGCGCGTGCTCGTGACGGCCGGCCCCACCGTCGAGCCGATCGATCCGGTGCGTTTCCTGTCGAACCGCTCGTCGGGGAAGATGGGCTACGCCGTCGCCGCCGAGGCCGCCGCGCGCGGGGCGGAGGTCGCTCTCGTGAGCGGCCCTGTTGCGATCGCGCCGCCCGACGGCGTGCGGATCGAGTTCGTCGAGACGGCGCGCGACATGCTCGAGGCCGCCCGCCCCGCGTTCGAGGACTGCGACATCGCCGTGTTCGCGGCCGCCGTCGCCGACGTGCGTCCGGCGCGCCCGAGCGCCCGCAAGCTCAAGAAGGGCGTCGACGACGAGGCCCTTGCGCGCATCGACCTCGCGGAGAACCCCGACGTGCTCGCGACGTGCGCGGCCGCCAAACGGCCAGGGCAAGTCGTCGTCGGATTCGCTGCGGAAACCGACGACCTCCTCGCGAACGCGCGAGCGAAGCTCGCGTCGAAGGGCGCCGACCTGATCGTGGCAAACGACGTCGCGGAAGGCGCGGTGTTCGGCTCGGACTCGAACCGCGCAACGATCGTGACGGCCGCAGGCGAGCGGCCGCTGCCCGAGCTTTCAAAGCGAGAGGTCGCCCGCGCGGTGCTCGACGCGGCGCTTCGAGAGCGCGGCTTTCGCGGCGCCGGCGGCCCGGCGGCGCTCTAGGGGGGGGACGGAGATGCTCGATCCCGCGCAGAAGGCAGAGATCAACGAGCTGCTCGTCTCGACGTTCAACTCGATCCTACGCATCGAGGAGCGCTTGCTCGACAACCGGCTCACCGAGGGCCTCTCCATCGCCGAGCTTCACACCGTCGAGGCCGTGGGGCTGTACGAGGAGAACCCGATGTCGGTCGTCGCCGCGCGGCTCGAGGTCACGCCGCCGACGCTCAACGCCTCGATCAGCCGGCTCGTGAAGAAGGGCTTCGTCGTGCGTCGGCGCAGCGAGGAGGACCGGCGACAGGTTCTCGTCGGGCTTACTGCGAAGGGGCGCAAGGCTTACCGCGTCCACCGCCTCTTCCACCAGCGCATGGTGGAAGAGGCGCTCTCGGGGCTGACCAAGAAAGAGGAGCGCGCCTTCGCGAAGGCTCTCGGCAACGTGAAGCGCTACTTCGACGAGCAGGCCGCTCGATAGCCGTTGCGCGTGGCGGACGCGCCGCTTCGTTGGCATCTCTCGAACAGGCGAGACCGTGATTCCCCCTGCGTCCCGGCGGCCTGGCGGCCCGGCGAAGGGGCGCGCCGGACTTTGATGCCGCGCGGCGCCTTCGCGGCCGCTTCCGCTATCATGAACAGGTCATGATTCTGCAACTCGAACACATATCGAAGTCGTTCGGCAGCCGGCAGTTGTTCAACGACGTCACGTTCAGGCTCGAAGAGCGCGACCGCCTTGCGCTCGTGGGGCCGAACGGCGCCGGCAAGACGACGCTGCTCAACATCGTCTCCGGCGAGGAGGACCCCGACGAAGGCCGCGTGCTCTTCGCGAAGGGCGCGCGCGTGGGCTACCTCGAGCAGGAAGCCATCGAAATGGGCGACCGACCGATCTTCGAGGAGGTCGTCTCGTCGCAGTCGGAGATCCTCGCGGCCGAGCGGCGCCTGCGCGATCTCGAGGCCGCGCTCGGCGACAACCCCACGGAAAAGCAGCTCGCCGCCTGCGGCCGCGCGCGCGACGCCTACGAGATGATGGGCGGATACACCTTCGAGGCGAACGTGCGCAGCGTGCTGTTCGGCCTCGGCTTCAAAGAGGCGGACCTTGCGCGCCGCACGACGGAGTTCTCCGGCGGCTGGCAGATGCGCATCGCGCTCGCGAAGCTGCTCGTGCGCAACCCGGAGGTGTTGCTGCTCGACGAACCGACGAACCACCTCGATCTGGAGAGCGTGCGCTGGCTCGAGGGCTTTCTGCGCGGCTATTCGGGCACGGTCATCGTCGTGAGCCACGACCGCGCGTTCATGGACGGCATGGTCGGCCGCGTGGCGGAGATCGCCGACGGTCGAGTCGACCTCTACAAGGGAAACTACAGCGCCTACCTCAAGGCGCGCGAGGAGCGCATCGAGCGGCTGCGGCAGGAGAAGCAGAAGCAGGACGAAGAGATCGCGCACCTCGAGGCGTTCGTCGAAAGGTTCCGCTACAAGGCGACGAAGGCCCGCCAAGCCCAAGACCGCTTAAAGAAACTCGAGCGCCTGAAAAGCGAGCGCATCGTCGTGCCCGGCGAGAAAAAGACGGTTCACTTCAACTTCAAGCAGCCGCCGCGCACCGGCGACGAGGTCGTGCGCATGCGCGGCGTCTCCAAGCGCTTCGGCGACAAGACGGTCTACGATAACTTCGACTTCACGCTCTACCGCGGCGACAAGGCGGCGCTCGTGGGGCCCAACGGCGCCGGCAAGTCGACGCTGCTCAAGATGGTCGCGGGCACACTCGCGCCCGACGCCGGCGTCATCGAGTACGGCGTGCACGTGTCCCGGACCTACTACGCCCAGCACCAGCTCGAAGAGCTCTCATCGGGCAACACGGTGTTCGAAGAGCTGGACTCCGCAGCGCCGGGATGGACGATATCGCAGGTGCGCACGTTGCTCGGCGCGTTCCTGTTCGCAGGAGACGACGTGGATAAGAAGGTGGGCGTGCTGTCCGGCGGCGAGAAGAGCCGCCTGGCGCTCGCGAAGATGCTCGTGGCTCCGAAGCCCTTGCTGTGTCTCGACGAGCCGACGAACCACCTTGACATTGCGAGCGCCGACGTCCTCGAGCAGGCGCTGTGCGCGTTCGAGGGCACGGTGCTGTTCATCACGCACGACCGGCACCTCATCCGCAGGGTGGCGAACCGCATCGTCGAGATCATGCCCGGCAAGGCGACGAGCTACGACGGAGACTACGACTACTACCTCTACAAATCCGGCCAGCTCGACAGACCCTCACCCGGCGAGGCGTCGCTCGTCGACGAGGTGATGGGCGAGGCTTCCTCGAGCGGGGGGCGCGGCGCGAGGGAGAAGGCGCCCGCCCGCAGCCGCCAGGCGCGGCGCACGACGACGGTGGCCGACGGCAGGGCGGCGACGAGGAAGCCCGCTTCCGGCGGTTCGGCGAAGAGCCCGAAAAGCCCAGGCGCGCCGAAGCCGCTCACGGCGCCGCGCGGCAGCGCGCCAAAGACCAAGGAGCAGAAGCGCCGCGAGGCCGAGGCTCGCAACCGCGCATACGCGGCGCTCAAGAACCACCGCAGGCGCATCGCCGAGCTCGACAAACAGCTCGAACGCGACAATGCGCGTATGGCGGAGCTGCTAGAGCTCATGGCCGACCCCGACTTCTACATCAACGAGGACGAGAGCACCGACGCCGTCGCCGAGCACGCGCGCCTCAAGCAGCGCATCGCCGCGGCCGAAGAGGAGTGGATCACGCTCAACGAAAAGCTCGAGGAGGAGATGGCGCGCCAGACGGCCGCCTCGTAGCGGGCGCCCAGAGCGAGCCGAGGCGGCGGCACGC
>CAZBEP010000130.1:0-1094 GCA_964490925.1 uncultured Eggerthellaceae bacterium
CGGCGGCGCGGCGGCAGCGGCGGGCGCACGCACGGGAGGTCTCGCGAAGGCCCGTTTTTCGCGGTTTGGGAGGGGTTCGGGTCGGTTTGGGAGGGAGTTAGCCACGGCTTGGGAGGACGCGCCGTCCGGCGATTCTCGCGAGCTGGGGAAACGCGGAGCGGGCGCGGCAGCGCGCGAGCCTTGGGGGTGCCGGATCCTCCCAAGCCGCAATTTATGGGCCTCCCGGAAGGGTCTCGTGCGTGCGCCGGGACACCCACGCGACGCGGCAGGCGCGATCCCCCTTCGCACCCGCCAGGCTCCTCTCCGTCGCTAGATGCCCCCGCTGCCCCGGGCGGCCACCCGATCCGCCGAGAGCCCACGGCAAGCAGGAGCCCCGCTTTTCGGCGGCAGAGTCGAATGCTACCGTTGCTGTAACAAAATCCCCGGTAGCTGAATAATACTGCAGAACTACTGCATATCTAAGATCCCAAACAATTGCGCAGAGCCTTATTTTGCATAAGCATGCAGTTCCCAAGGCTTCTGTTGCAGCCCCATTCTGCCGATGATCGAACCGCCAACTTCGCGCGGCCTGCGACATGGGCCCTCCTCAGCCGCTTCGTCGCCCTGGATGCCGCCGTCACGCCGCTCGCGTAGCGGCACCGGGGCGCCGGGGCGCCGGACGCCACGGAAGCCCGGCGAAAACGCCACTTTTTTGCGGGTAGGGCACGGCGCGAGGGGGAAGGCGGACGCCCCCGGTGCCGCACGGGCGAAGGCGGGGAAGCGCGACCTGGGGATTTCCGGACGAAGGCGAGAAGCGTGCCGCGCGGGAGAGTCCGCCGGCGGCGCGCGGTGTGCCCTACTCGTCGATTCGTGGCGATTCCGGGGCGTTTCCCTGGCGCCCCTCCTATCGGCAGCGCACTTCGAGTCGCGATTGCAGCCGCACAGGAAGCGCCCAGCCAATACCCCGGTTCGCCTTCCGTCTGCGAAAGGCCGAGGTCGCCGTCTCCCGCCCCTGAGAACTTTTGCGCCACAAACGCCGAAACGGCAGGAGGCAAAAGCGGTGCCTCTCCTGCTCCTTACAGTGTCTCGATCCGCAAAGTCGAGGGGCGCCACGC
>CAZBEP010000130.1:1194-4242 GCA_964490925.1 uncultured Eggerthellaceae bacterium
CCGCAGCCTGCGGCCTGTCGCTATCCACAGGATCGGCGGGAGGGAGGCGTTTCTCTGCGCAACAGAGGGAAGATCATCGAACGAGGAAACGAACCGACGTCGGCACGGGACGCAATCGGCACGATCCCGCCTTCCGACGTCGGACGCCGCCGTGCCGTCAGCTCCGCGACTTCCAGCCGAGCAGCAGCGACGAGTTGCCGATGACGAGCACCGACCCCACGTTGTGCGCGAGCGCCCCGAGCACGGGGCCGAGCAAGCCGAGCACGGCGCCGACGGTCGCGAGGATGTTGAGCGACATGGCGAACGTGATGTTGAGCTTGATTGTCGTGAGCGTCCGGCGTGACAGCGCGAGCAGATGGGGAAGCTCGCCGATGCCGTCGTTCACGAGCGCCACGTCGGCGGCATCCACGGCGATGTCGCTCCCCACGCCGCCCATCGCGATGCCCACGAACGCCCGCCGCAGCGCCGGCGCGTCGTTCACGCCGTCGCCGACCATGCACACGCGGCCGCCGGCGACCTCGCACTCCTCGATGAAGTCCAGCTTGTCCTCGGGCAGGCATTCCGCATGCACCTCGTCGATACCGACTTTCGCGGCGATCGCCCGGGCCACCTCGGCGCTGTCGCCCGTGAGCAGCACCGGTACGACGCCGAGGCTCTTCAGCCGCGCGACCGCCCGCGCGCTGTCGTCGCGCAGCGTGTCGGCGAGCGCAAGGTAGCCGGCAAGCTCGTCGTCCACGACGACGAAGCTCACCGTGGCGCCGTCGGCATGCAGCGCGTCCACTTCGGCAGCGACAGCGGGCGCGCAGGCGATGCCGCGCTCTTCGAGCCCGCGCGCGTTCACCACCGCAACCTGCCGCCCATCGACCACACAGCGCACGCCGCACCCGAGCAGAAGCTCAAACCCCTCCACGCGCGCCCCGGCAAGCGGGTCGTCCGCCCGCGCGTCCGACGCGTCTGCGGCGGCCGCTGCGCCCATGCGCTCGCGGAAGCTCGCGACGATGGCCTTCCCCAGCGGGTGCTCGCTGCGCAGCTCGGCCGCAGCGGCGACGTAGAACACGTCGTCTTTGCCCAAGCCCGCGGCCCCGGCGGCACGAGCCGCCACCACTTTCGGCTCGCCGTTCGTGAGCGTGCCCGTCTTGTCGAAGGCCACGTGCGTCACCTTCGCGAGCCGCTCGAGCGCATCGCCTTCCCGGGCGAGCGCCGAATGCCGCGTCGCGTTGCCGATGCCCGCCATGATGGCCGTCGGCGTCGCGAGCACGAGCGCGCACGGGCAAAACACCACGAGCACCGTGACCGCCCGGATGACGTCGCCCGTCACCGCCCACGCGGCGATAGCCGTGACCAGCGAGACCGCGACGATCCACGTCGCCCACCGATCCGCCGTCCTCACGACCTTCGCCTTGCCCGCGTCCGCCGACTGCACGAGCCGCACCATTCGCGCGATCGAGCTGTCCTCGCCGACGCGCTCGGCGCGCATGTCGAAGGCGCCGAAGCGGTTGATGGTCCCGGAGAACGCCTCGTCGCCCACCGCCTTATCGACCGGCATCGACTCTCCGGTCATGACGCTTTGGTCGATGGAGGTTTCCCCTGCCTCGATAACGCCGTCCACCGGCACCGTCTCGCCCGGCAGCACGCGCACGACGTCGCCCACGCGCACGTCCTCGGCAGGCACGACGCGCTCGACGCCCTCCTCGACGATGCGCGCGGTGCGAGGCGTAAGCCCCACAAGGCGTTCGATGCCGGCTCGCGCCCGCGCCACCGTGAGCTCTTCCAGAAAGGCGCCGATCTGCATGATGAACGCAACGATGGCGGCCGCAGAATACTCTCCGATGATGATCGACGCGACGAGCGCGATGGACACGAGCATGTCCGCCTTCACGTCGAAGCGCGCGATGAGCGCGCACGCCGCCTCGATCACGATAGGCAGTCCGCAGAACACGATGGCAAGCCACGCCGGATCGACCGGAAGCCGCCCGCCGGCGACGAAGCTCGCAACGATGCCGATGCCGCCGAGCACGAGAAACACGATGTCCTTCTTCGTGCCGCCCCATTCGAGCGCGCCCTCGACCCTCTCTACCGCCTTCTCTATCGCCTCTGTTTTCATACCTAACGCTCCATTCGCTATTGAACTTTATGTTCGGTATAATGCAACGTGTTCGGTCGCGAAAGAAGCAATCGGCGGACTCTGATCGATACGGGACATCCCGCCGGCAAAATGACCGATACCGGACACAGACCACCAACCCGTACGGAAACGTGCAAGGAGAGACCGTGGACCGCAGGCAACGCAAGACCCGACAAGCCATCTACGCAGCGTTTGAAGAACTCGTCGAACGCGAGCCGTACGGATCGATCACCGTCGCTCAGATCATCGAGCAGGCGGACATCGGCCGCAGCACGTTCTACGCGCACTTCGAAACGAAAGACGAGCTGCTAAGCGACATGTGCTCAGAGATGTTCGACCACATCTTCGAGGGGGTCAACGCCCAGTGCGTCACGCATCGCCACCTCAAGGCGGGCGACGCGAAGGGGCGCCTCGCGCACCTGCTCTACCACCTGCGCGACGCCTACGGCAGCATCTGCGGGAAGCTTTTGAAGGAGGGCGAGCCCCTCTTCACGGCCTACTTCCGCGACCGGCTGACCGGCGCCTTCGAGCTCGACACGCCGCGCATCCCCGACGGCATGCCGCTCGAGCTGGCCGTCGAGATGCTCGTGTGCGCGTTCTGCCAGACGGTCGTGTGGTGGTTCGAGCACGACACGCCGTGCGAGCCCGAAGAGGTCGCCGGCTGGTTCCTCCAGATGATGGGCGACCCGTTCCCCGGCCCTGCGGCAGAACGCGCACTCTGACCCGCCCGCAGGCATAAGGCGCAGGGCGATCTGCCTCGTCGAGGGAGAAGCGGCCTCCCTGTCGGCACCCGGCGCGCAGCGAATCAAGGGCGACGTCGCTGTCGTGATCGAAAGCTTCCCCGTCGGCGCCCGACTCGCAGGCTCCTGCCGTGCTGAGTGCCCGAATCCCCCTCCTGCTCGCGCCTCTCTCGCCCGCGCTCC
>CAZBEP010000130.1:4342-5464 GCA_964490925.1 uncultured Eggerthellaceae bacterium
CGCGCTCCGGTTTGCGCCCCGGTTTGCGCTCGCGCCCCGCACGCCCGCACGCCCGCGCTCCCATATGCTTCCCATACGCTCCCATATAGGCGCCTCCCACAGCCGCCTCCGCAAAGACCCAGATGCGCTATACTGGGCGCGGTCTTTCACGCCGCAGCGCGCGGCGCTTCGACCCCTGACGATGGCAGCCGTACCAGGCAGGAAAAGACGGCGCGACGGACGACGGCCATCGGCGAAAGGGGTGCTCGTGCATCAGGCCGCTCCCATCTTTTTCGGCATCTTCGAAGCGGCTTGGATGGTCGTTCCCAGCAAGGCAAAGGGCTTTGCGAAAACCGTGCCGACCAGCGCATGCTTTGCAGGGATCGCCGCCGGAGCGCTCGGGGTGCCGACGGCGATGTGCGAGCCGCCGAACGGCACGGCCCGCGCCGCTCGAGTGAGGCTCGGCGCGGCGATCGCCGTCGGCTACGACACGACTGCAAGGGTCGAGCCGCTTCTGTGGCGAAGGCTCTGCTCGCCTCCTACCTCGTCGCCCGCCTCGTCGGGATGAGGCTCGCGAGCGGCGAGCAACAGCCGTTCGCCCTCCCGCCTCACGCGGGAGGAAATCGCGGCCCTTCCGAAGCGCCCTCCGGCTCCTTGCCGACGTTTCACCTGTTCGCCTTCGGAAATGGTAGGGCATATCCTGCCAGCCCCGAACAGGCATCGCCTACGCTTTCGCCCATGAGAGAGCAAGAGCGCAACACGTCTGCCATGAGCCGCCTCGGCCTAAGAATATCCCAGATCAGAGCGATTCGCGGGCTCTCTCAGCGGCGCTTCGCCGACATGATCGAACTCGACCGGGCGACGCTTTCGCGCATCGAGTCGGGCATCGGGAACCCCACGATGGAGACCCTCGAGCGTATTGCGGAGGGGCTCGAGGTCGATGTCGCCGACCTTTTCTCCTCCGAGCCGCTCTGACGAAGCGATGCCGCACCTGTGCCGGGAGGGCTTCCCCTTTTCCGTTGCGCCGCTTCCATCCTACGACTACCAGATCGTCAAAGGCATGCCGAAAAGCCTCGGCCTTGCGGATCGAAATCGCCGAGCGCAGGGTTTCTGACAGACACGGGGCCTTCTGTCTGTCGAAAA
>CAZBEP010000131.1:0-5425 GCA_964490925.1 uncultured Eggerthellaceae bacterium
CCCACGGAGAGGACGGGGAGAATCTTGCGGACGAGGACGGCGACGAACATCACCAGCCCGCCAAGAAACCCTCCGAGAGACGGCACCACGGCGAGCTCAACCGCCACGAGGACGACGAACAGCGCTGCAAAGCGCGCGGCCGACACAGTACGGCCGCACGCCGCAGATAGCACAATCGCAGAAACCATGAGGTAGACTTCGACCGCAAGCGACGTGGACAGGAACAGCACTGCGTTCATCGCGATGAGCGCCATCGCCTTCGCCCGGAGGTCTATTTTTGCAAAGGGCGCAGAAGATCCGCCCATCCTAAACGACACCTGCTTTCTCGAAGTGCTTTTTGAACAGAATGCGGCTGGCGAAAAACCCCGCAACCGCGCAGACGGCAACGAGCGCGATCTGCGCAAAGAGCACCCATGTGGGGGTCAGGGCCGCCAAGGCGCTGCAGAATTCCTCCCCCATCGCCGCCGTCTTCTCGAAGTACAGATCCCTCATAATCCAGATGGGAAGGAACCCGCCGAACAGGTTCTGGGTGAACAGCACGTACGCCGCCAGATTCCACTTCCTGCTTTTGAATTTCCCGATCCCCAGGCACACTTCGGCGAGAATTCCCGCCACGACCCCGGTGAGGCCCACCACCCAGATGTTTCCCTGGAGCATAAGAAACGCGCACGGCAGAACAGCGGCGACGAACACCGGGCCGTGAACGGGCGCCTTGGCAACAAGCATGCCGAACACGGGCGCCGCAACGAAAGCGATGAGCGCCGGCATCACGAGGTAGAGAGGCGGTATGGGCATACAGATCGAACCGAAGATGACGAATACGACGAAATAGAGCGCTATCCATACCCCCGCAGACACGAGCCTGCGGGATTTCGATGCGCTCGATCTTCCTTTCGCGCTCCTCGTGTCGCGAATCGGCGTGTCGTTCTTTTCCATTGGATTTCCCTTTCTCTTGCGTGCTAGACGATTTTCCAGACCGCCGAATCCTCCTGCAGGCGATAGAGGCTCGCGTAGAGCCCTTCCTCCGCCATGAGGCTCTCGTGCGTTCCTCGCTCGGCAAGGCGTCCGCAGTCAAGCACGGCGATCTCGTCGGCGCCGCGGATGCTGCGAAGGCTATGTGCCACCATGACGACGGTCCTGTCCTCCAGCAGTGCCCCCAGCGCTTTCTGCACCTCGCGCTCGTTGATCGGGTCTAGGGCGCTCGTGGCCTCGTCCAGGAGCACCACGGGGGCGTCTTTCAAGATTGCCCGGGCTATCGCGATGCGCTGGCGTTCGCCGCCCGAAAGGGTCGACCCGCGTTCGGCGACGAGCGTCTGATAGCCTTTCGGCAGAGCCTCGATGAACTCATGACAGCGGGCTCTCTTCGCTGCGGCGACCACCTCTTCGTGAGTGGCGCCCTCGCGGCCGTACCGGATATTGTTCTCGATGGTGTCCCTGAACAGGTAGACGTCCTGGAACACCATCGACACGTTCTCGTAGTACGATTCGGGAGAAGCCTGGGAGATGTCGGCGCCGCCAAGCTCCACCGTTCCGCTCGTCGGGTCGTAGAAGCGCGCCGCTAGCTTGAGCAGGGTCGACTTGCCCGAACCCGATGGCCCCACGACGGCGATGCGCGATCCGGTTCGGGCGAGGACGCTCACGCCTTTAAGCGCCGTGGAGCGGGAACCTGGATACGCGAAATCGACGTCATTTACGGAGAGATCCGAACCCTTGATCTCCCCGTCTCCAGGAAGAGGTTTTTGCTCCAGAACCTCCAAAACGCGGTCGCCCGCGCGGGCGGAAGTCTCGAGCTCCGCCCAGTTCATGACTGCGGCGGACAAAGGATCGTACATGCGCGTTCCCACCATGAGGAACAAAACGAGCACCAGCGGATCAAGCCCGGTTTCCATAAGGGCGGCCGCGACGGCGAGCATGGCCGGCAGCCCGGCTTTGAGGGCGATTCCGGAAAGGTGGTTGAGCGCCCCGGTTACCCGCTCTTGGGCGATGCACGCATCGCGGTAAGCCGCGCAGGCTGATCGCACGCGATCCATTACCGGGGCGGCTTCGCCGGACGTTTTCACCGGCTCTATCCCGTAGAAGAAGTCCTGCAGGCTCGACGCCACCCCAACGCGCGCGGCCGCCAGCCGCTCGTCCCTCCGACGACGAAGCCCCCGTCCCGCCGCTACGACGGCGACAGAAAAAGGAAGCCCGAGGAGGGAGGCGACGGCAAGCCGCCAGTTGATGCACGCGAGCGCCGCACACGCAATAACGACGATGGCGATTCCGCTCGCCACCTGGGGAAGCACATGGGTCATCCCTCGCTCGGTGACGGCGATATCGCTCATGAGGGTGTTGGTCAGGCGCGCCTGCCCCCCTTCGTCGAGAATCCCGAGCGGGAGCCTGCGGATATGCTCGGCAAGCCGCGTCCTGCTTATTGCGGAGACCTTGTAGCCATCAGAGAAACTGGCGCTGATCGCAAAATGCTCTACAACGAAGGTGACGACAAGAAGAGCCGCCATCGCCGCACATGCCGCCCACATCTGCGCGATGTCCGCATCACGCAAGGCCATCTGGGCGACGATGAGGGCAAGGAGCGCGAACGGCGCCAGTTCGACGAGGTTGGCGACGGTGGTCAGGACGATCGGCTTCACGAGCCTGCGCCCCTGACCGCACGAAATGCTGCTGATCATGCTCATTTTCCCATCACCTCCCGGCATCCCACGACGCCGATTCGACAGACGCCTCCCACAAACGTCGGTACATTCCGTTTCCGGACAGGAGCTTTTCATGCGTGCCCTGCTGCACGACCCTTCCGCCATCAAGGACGACAATGTTGCTCGCCCCGGCGATGGTGGAAAGCCTATGCGCGACCATGATCACCGTTCGCCCTTCGGCCAAGCGCTCAAGCGCCGCCTGCACCTCGCGCTCTGTATCCGCATCCATCGCCGAGGTGGGTTCGTCGAGAACCAGGATGGGCGAGTTTTTGAGGAACGCCCGCGCTATCGCGATACGCTGGCGCTCGCCGCCGGATAGCCCGATGCCGCCGTCGCCGACCATCGTGGCCATGCCGTCGGGCAAAGCCGCAACGAAGCCGGTGCAGCGCGCGGCGCGAACCGCCTCTCCGACCTCTTCGTCGGTTGCGTCGGGACGGGCAAGCCGTATGTTGTCGGCGACGCTTAGGGAGAACACGTGGCTTTCCTGGAACACGAAGGAGACGAGGCGAGACAGCTCGCCTTCGGAAAGCGAGGCGACGCTTTCCCCTCCGATGCAAACCTGCCCTTCGGTCGGATTCCAAAAACCGCATACGATCTGTGCCGCAGTCGACTTGCCAGATCCGGAAGGCCCCACGATGGCCGTCAGCTCTCCCTCCCGCGCAGTGAAGCTCACATCCGAAAGAACAGAGGTGTCGTCGTATGCGAACGAGACGTGATCGAACTCGACGTCGAACCTTAGCGGCGCTCGCCCGTCCGTTGCCTGCCGCAGACGCTCTGCGAACACCGCCGCGATGCGGCCGACCGACTCCGACAGCAGATTCATGCCTTCGGAAAACGAACGCAGCTTGCAGACGGGCATCGCGGCCGCCGGAGCGAACACCAGAAAGAAAAGCGCCGTTTTCGCCAGCGCAGGACTCGTCGGGTCGGCAGAGAGGACCGCCACGACGACGGGAGCGAGAAACGTCGCTACCGAGATGACGACCGATCGGAAGAACGTCACGCCAAGCCCCACCTGGCGGCTCATGCTTGACGTGAAGTCCCGGTACGCCTCGATGTCGTCCTGGAAGCCGGCGAAAGATTTGGGCGTCTGGCCGAACATCTTGATCGAGGGCATGCCGTGGACGTACTCCGTCGCTGCAGAGCTGATGCGTTCAAGGGCGTCGAAATTCTCTTTCATGGCACCGGACTTCAGCAGCTTGACCATCGGCACGAATTGTCCGAGAAACCCCACCGCCAACACCGCCACCGCAACGAGGGCGAGCCGGACGTCGAAGGAAACCATGCCGGCAACGAGGAAGAGAAGCAGCGCGATGGTGCTCACGAAATCCGGAAGCTGGTGGGCGATAAAGCCCTCCAATTGGTCAACGTCGGTTTGAACCACCTGCACGAGCTTGCCCGATGCGTTCTTCTTGAAGTACGCGATCGGGAGACGCTTGATATGCTCGACGAGACTTACGCGAACGGCGCAGATCGCGCGAAACGCGAACTTGTGGCAAAGCATCGACGACGCGAAGGACAGAAGGAGGCTCCCTACCACGCCGGCAGCAGCGATGGACGCGCAGACTGCCAGCGCCGATGAAAACGCCGGGAACCACGCAGGCAGCGACAGGTTCGCAAGCGATGAGAGCGCAAAGAATATCGCCAAGATGGGAGCGGTCTCGAGCAGTGCGGATAACACTGCGAGCGCAACGCCGGGCGCCACGCCAGAAAGCGGGACCCCCGAGCGGGACAAGACCCCTCCCAAGCCTTTCTTAGCTTTTTTCGTCATAAGGGCTACCTCCTTGATTGCGCTATTGAAATAAAGGTAAGCCTTTGCTAACTGCTTGCGGTATACTGTGCGACGAAACGAGCATTTTCCGACGTTTGGAGCAGCTTTGAGCATCCTGAGCCACATAGAGCGCGCCTTGGACCGTACGGCGCCGATTCCTTTCAAGGCGGTGTTCGAGGGCGGAAGGGCGACGATCCACTATCCGGAAGGCGGACTGACGGAGATGGCGGAGCCTATAGAGGGAATCCTGGTGTCGAAGCACCGCGTGAGATCGTCTGGATTCGAGATGTCGACTCGGGGAATCGGCGACGGCATGAAGCTGAACTACTGCATAGCAGGTCGACTGGAAGTCTCCATGAAAGACGACAGGAGCTTCTATTTGGGGCCGGGCGAGTTTTCCGTGGAGACGTCGACGGCATCGAAGTTCTCCTTTCCCTGCGATTTCTACCAGGGAGTCGAGGTCTTTATCCATTCGACGTGCCTCAGCGCACCGCCTCGGTTCTTTGAAGAGGCAGGGATAGATCTCGCCGCAGTCACCTCAAGGTTGAGCACATCGGAGATGCGAAGCTGGACGAAGAAGAGTGATGAAGCGACGAAACGAGCATTTTTGGCCATATTCGAGCCCTGTCAGATTGCCGGAGATGCCTCTGCCCGTCTCGGGATAGCGCAGCTTCTTCTGAAACTTGCAGAAGATGGTGCTCCTGCAAGGGAGTCCGATTCAACCATCCTCACGAAGCGCCAGGTCGATTTAGCGAAGGAGACAGAGCGCATCCTCGCAGGAAATCTTTCCGAGAGAAAGAGCGTCGCGCTCGTTGCCGAAGAGCTTGGAGTCAAGCCAACTGCGTTAAAAACATATTTCAAAAGAGTTTACGGAGTTCCCATATCCGAATACCTTCATAAGAAGAGAATGCAGACCGCAGCCTTCCTGCTTGAAACGAGCGGAGACTCAGTGGCCTCGATTGCC
>CAZBEP010000132.1:0-1892 GCA_964490925.1 uncultured Eggerthellaceae bacterium
AAGGAGATGAAGTTTCGCCCGAAGATCGACGTCGGCGACTACGAGACGAAGAAGAGGCACGTCGTGCGCTTCCTCGAGGCCGGCAACAAGGTCAAGATCACGATCATGTTCCGCGGCCGCGAGATGGCTCATCCCGAACAGGGCCTTTCGATCCTCGAGCGCCTTTCCGACGACCTCAAAGACATCGCGGCCATCGAGAACCAGCCGAAGATGGAGGGGCGCAACATGCATATGCTGATCGCCCCGCTGCCCGGTCTTGCCAAGAAGAAGAAAGCCGAGAAGGGCTAGGCAGACGGGTCGACCACACAGAGGAACCACGCATAGGGAAAGGACGGACAACATGCCGAAAATGAAAACGCATCGCGGCACCGCCAAGCGGTTTCGCGTGACGGGTTCGGGCAAGATCATGCGCGCGAAGGCGTACAAGAGCCACATCCTTACGAAGAAGTCCCCGAAGCGCAAGCGCAATTTCCGTAACGAGACCGAGCTCGCCAAGTCCGACGTTCGCGTCGTGGCGCGCAACCTCGGGCTCCGCTAGGCCAAGGAGTGATCTGACATGGCACGCATCAAGCGCGCGATCAACGCGAAGAAGAAGCGCCGCACCATCCTCAAGCGCGCGAAGGGCTACTACGGCGCGAAGTCGCGATCATACCGCAAGGCGAAGGAGCAGGTGCGCCATTCGCTCCAGTACATGTACCGCGACCGCCGCAATAAGAAGCGCAACGTTCGTCGCCTGTGGATCACGCGCATCAACGCCGCAGCGCGCATCAACGGGCTTTCCTACTCGGTGTTCATGAACGGCCTCAAAAAGGCCGGCGTCGAGCTCGACCGCAAGGTGCTTGCGGACATGGCCGTGAACGACGCCGAGGCGTTCGCCGCCGTCGTGGAGATCGCCAAGAAGGCGCTCTAAGGCCGTCGCGCTCTGTCGCGGGCGGTTCTGCGGGCTGCAACATAGGATCCTGTTGGGGGCGAGGGCCGGTCGGCCTTCGCCCCCTTCTCTGTTGCGCGCGGCTCGAGGGGGGGCGAAAGGCGCCTTCCGGACGATGCACCGAAAACCCCTCGTCGGCTTGACCCGTTGGCGTCTGTGGCTCCCTGTTCGCCGAAACTCGCGCCTCCACAGGCGCGCTTATGGGATGCCTGGTCAGAGAGGCGTTCGGGAACGGGCGCTCACGTCGCCTCGCTCGGGAACGCTTGCCAAGGTCGGTTTTCGGCTCGACATGGCGGGAAACGGCCTTCGGCGAACAGTTTTCGTTCGGAAGGCGCCGGAGCCGCAGGGCGGGACAAGAAAAAACGGGCCGGAGCCCGTCGTCGAATCGGAATGCGGAAGGAGCCCTTTCGGGCGGTCGCGCTCAAACGGCGCAGCCGAGGCTTTCGAGCGTCGCGCGGTCGAACTCTTCTTGGTCTTCGTCCCAGCTGCAGACCTCGTCGATGCCGGTGAGCGTTTTGGTGAGGTACTGCTCCGCGACGCCCCGTGCGCTCCCCGTCGCGCCGGCGACCACTTCGATGTTCGAGCGGCAGAACACGTTGGCGATGTCGATCGGGATGGCCCCGACGATGAGCGCGCTGACACCGATGTTGCGCAGAAGCTGTGCGGTATCGGCGTACGGAGTTTTTGGGATCGGCATGTTCTGGCAGTCCACGATGATGCCGCGATCGACGTTGTAGCAGGTATAGCCTTCGGCATACTCGAAGCGTGGGGAGACGTCCAACCCCAGGCTTGCGACGGCAATCCTCATAGAGATCCTCTCGTTCGCTGCGTTTGAAACGAAGATATATCCTCATACGTGCGGGATGAGGGAGGTTTCGACCAGAGGGGACAAAAGCGACGGGCACGGCGCGTCGGCGGGGCGGCTTGTCCGCCCGTCGGCGGAAGCACGCCGTCCGCCTCGGGC
>CAZBEP010000132.1:1992-5419 GCA_964490925.1 uncultured Eggerthellaceae bacterium
CTGCGTCTCTCGCTGCGCCTTTTCGCCGTCGCGTTTCGCGTCCTCTTTGCGGCTTGTCGCCTTCGCTTTGGCGCGACGGCTCTTCTTCGCCTTGAGCTCCTTCGTCGCCTGGGGGATCTCGGGGTCGCGCCGGCCTGCGGCACGCCGTTGCCGCCCGGCGGCATCCGCCTCGGCCGCAGCGGTGTCGAAGCCCTCGACCTCGATCTCGGGAAGCTTCTGGCGCGTGAGTCTTTCGACCCCTTTGAGCTCGCCTTCCGTCTCCGGGGTGACGAAGGACACGGCGCGCCCGGCGCGCCCGGCGCGCCCGGTGCGTCCGATGCGGTGGACGTAGTCCTCGGGCTGCGTGGGCATGTCGTAGTTGACGACGTAATCGACGCCGCTCACGTCGATGCCGCGCGAGAGCACGTCGGTGGCGACGATGACGTTCGTCTCGCCGGCGGAAAACGAGTCGAGCGCGCGTCGACGCTGGCTTTGGCTCTTGTCGGAGTGGATGGCGGCCGCCTTGAACCCGCAGCGCGCAAGGCGCCGCGCGCACGAGTCGGCGCGGCCGCGCGTGCGTGCGAACACGATGACGCGCTCTGCCCCCCAGGCCGCGAGCAGCGCCGCGAGCAGCGCCGGCTTGGCGGCCTGCGAGATGCGCACGATGGCCTGCTCGACCTTGTCGGCGGTGTCGCCGCGCTGGGCGACCTCGACAGACGTCGGGTCGCGCAACAGCGTGCCGACGCTGTTGCGCACGGCGTCGTCGATCGTCGCGGAGAACAAAAGCGTCTGCCGCTCGCGCGGCACGGCGGCGGCAATCCTTTTCACCGAGGGCAGAAAGCCCATGTCGAGCATGCGGTCGGCCTCGTCGAGGACGAGCACTTCGACGTGCGAGAGGTCGGCCGCACCGCGCTCCATGAGGTCGATGAGGCGCCCCGGCGTGGCGATGAGCACGTCGACGCCGCTTTTGAGCTTGGAGATCTGGGGATTGTACGCAAGCCCTCCCACGACGGTGAGGATGCGATGGCGCGTCGACAGCGATATCTCTGCGCAGACGTCGCCGATCTGCTGGGCGAGCTCGCGCGTGGGGGTGACGACGAGCAAGAGCGGCCCTGCCCCCCGCCCCGCCTTTCCGAGGCGGTCCATTGCCGGTAGCGCGAACGCCGCCGTCTTTCCCGTGCCCGTCTTTGCGGCGGCGATGACGTCGCTGCCGGAGAGGACGACCGGTATGGCTCGCCTCTGCACGGGGGTCGGCTCCGCGTATCCGAGCCGGCGCACCGCCTCGAGGGCGCGCGCCGACAGTCCGAGGTCTTTAAAATCGCTCACAGTGGTACTCATTCTCCTTTTTCAGATCGGCATATCGATATGCGCGCCATCGGTGCGGCGCGCCGGCTAGGAGCTGGCGTCAATCTCCCCGCGCGGCGGCGCGGTGGCCAGGCCGCCCGCATCGGAGCGCTCCTTCCTCACTTCGACTGCGGCAGAGGCCGTTTCGGCTGCGCCGTTCGAGTGTGCAAAGTCCTCCGTTTCGCCGTCGCGCCGTTCCCCTTCGATGCGCGACCTTTCCTCGCGCGCCTCGCGCATCCAGGGAGCGGGCTTGTCGAATGCGGCGTGCTTGACGACAAGCGCGCCGGCGAGTGCGATTACGGGTGCGGCGACGAACGGCGTGCCGAAAAAGAGCTCGAGCGCGCCCAAAATGCACAGCACGGCGACGCTCACGGCCCACATGATGCGGATGCGCGCGATGAGCCCGGCGGCGCAGACGATGAGCAGCGCGCCGCCGCCGAGCAGGGACGGGCCTACGAGCACGCTGCTCAAATCGACGAACTGCGTGAGCGCCTCGTACGGTGCGAGCATCTGTGCGGCGACGGCGAGCACGATGTTGACGAGGCCGACGAGCGCGACGAGCGTGCCGGTGACCCAGCCGACGTCTTTGGCGCGCGACTCCTTGGTGGGGCGCCTCTTGCTCTTGAAAAAGCCCGACTGCGACAGCATGACAGCCCCGACGACGAACGGAACCCACAGCATGATGCCGCGATAGACGAGCGCTATGGCGGCGGCCGTCGTCGCGGACGTGCCGCCGGCCGTGAGCACGAGCGTGATCGCCGCCTCGGTGACGCCGATGCCCTGCGGGGTGGGGGACAGCATGATCGACACGATGGTGACGCCGAACGAGGCGACGAGCGAGGCGATGTCCTCGCAGCCGAAGGCGATGCCGATCGAGACGAGGCAGCTCATGTTGATGACGCCGGACAGCGTGGCCCACGCGACGGTGACGACGATGCCGGCGGGGCTGTGCGCGAGGATGCGCGAGGACTTGATGAACTGGTCGGCGGTCGAGGTCGCCCAGTCGCCGCGCAGGCTTTTCCGGAAGATCTCGAGGATGCGGCGCATGACGCGCTCGACGAGGCCGAGAAGCCTGTAGAGCCAGTTCGGCTTGAAATAGCCGATGACGAAGAACACCGTCTGCCCGAAAAGCACTGCCGCAAGCGCGACGAACCCGATGAGGATGATCGTGTTGAGGGAGTTCGAGGCGATCATGACGACGGTCGAGACGACCGCGATGAAGAACACCGCAGCGAAAAACCCGATCTGGGACAGAAGCCCTCCGGCGGTCGCGGTTCCAAGGGAGGCGCCTTTGCGGTGCAGGTCGTCGATGATGAAGGCGAGTCCCGTCGCGCCCGAGAACATGCAGAACGTGTTGATGAACACGAGGCTGTAGATGAGGTTGACGTTGTGCCAGAAGCCCGTCTTGCAGCCGACCGCCTCGAACGCGGCGTCGTAGGAGGCGGCCTGCGTGAAGTAGCGGAAGATCATGAATACGACGGCTGCGAGAATCGGTACCGTCGTGCCGTTGCCGATCGTCGCGACGAACTGGCTTACGAGGTCCGCGTTGCCGAGAAAGAAGGTCACCGCGAGAATGGCGACGATGATGAGCAGCGCCTTCTTCAAGCCGACTCCTCGGCCGCTCGCGTCAGGGCGCGCTGCGCGGCACTGCGCGCACGCCTCCCCGAACCTGTTCTAAAATGAACCTGAAAACGTCTCATGGCCTTTCAGTATACCAGGCGAGGGAAGGGGCGCGCTGCGCGCTGCAGACGCAGGCGGCCATCTCCATAATCGCTCCGTTAGCGGCGCGCGCCTGCGGGCGGCCACCTGGCCGGGCGGCCTTCTCGAAAGGGGATGTCGCCGCGAGCGGCGCGCGCCTGCGGGCGGGCAGGCGCGCCCGGGCCGCCGTGTGCTTTTCATGGGCATTTCCCCTCTCCTATATAATGATATGGCCGAATCGCCGGTAGGCGGCGGTGCGGTCGCCGGCTCTGCAACGAGCCGGGCGTTCCTGTCGGCGAACCTGAAGGATCCCCTTTCATGAGCGAATTGCTTTCGCAGTTGATGACGCCCGAGCTGCAGACCGCGCTCACGATCATCGTCGTCGGGCTCGTCATCTTGTACGTGC
>CAZBEP010000133.1:0-5393 GCA_964490925.1 uncultured Eggerthellaceae bacterium
AGTTTCCGTCCCCTCGCGGGGTTAAGGGGTTTCAAACCCCTCTTGACACGCAGGGAGCAATCTGATGGCAGCAAACGAGGCTCGCACGAACGCGCTCCCTTCGATGCCGGCACCTCCATGCGCTCCGAAGGCGGCCGCGCAGGGCTTGCCGGACAGCCGTGCATTCTAACACGATCCCCGGGGCTGAAACGCCTCTGCGGACGCATCGGCTTTCCAACGGATAAATGGTTGGTTGGCACCGGCGCACCGAGGCGCAAGGGAGCCCTCCGCCCGAGGTTCGGCCTCCCTACTTCTGTCGGAAGGCCACGCGGGCGGCGGGGCTTTCCCACACCGCCACCTCCGACACCGACACGCCGTCGGGCAGGCGGCGCGCAAGCTCGAAGAACACGACGCGCGCGAGGTGCTCGGCCGTGGGGTTCACCTCGTCGAAGGGCGGCACGTCGTTGACGCAGCGGTGGTCGAAGTTGTCGAGGACGTCGTGGATCGCGCGCTTGACGACTTTGAAGTCGCAGAGCATCCCCACCTCGTCGAGGGCCGTCCCCTCGATCGAGACCTCGATGTCCCAGGTATGCCCGTGCAGGTAGCGACACGGGCCGTCGTAGCCGATGAGCGCGTGCGCCGCGTCGAAGTGGTCGCGCACGGTGAGCTCATAGACGCCGGGCGCATCGGAAAACGCCTCGCCCGACAGCCTTCCAGACCCTTCGTAGGGCGGGCTCTTCTCGATCATCGCCACATTTCCCTCTTCTCGACCATCGTCACGCTCCCGTCATGATCAGCAGGCGGCCGCAGGCGGGGCAGGGGGCGATCGGGGCGCTCTTGCGCATCTCGATGAGCCGATCTTGGGAGATCTCGGCGCGGCACACGCCGCACGTCGTCCCGGACAGCGTTCCGACGGCGACGCCCCCGCAGCGCGCCGCCGTCTTTTCGTAAAGCGCCGCGAGGGCGGGGTCGAGCTGGGCGACGATTCGCTCGCGCACCGCGTGCGCCTCGGCGATCTCGCGCTGGAGCCCGTCGCCCTCCTCCCGATACGACGCGACGGCCTCGGCCTCGTCGCGTGCGATCGCCTCGAGGGCGGCCTCTGCCTGGCCGCGCACGGCCTCGGCCTTCTCGAGTCGCTCGCTTGCAGAGAGGAGGCGCTCCTCGAGGGCGACGCGGCGCTTCGAGATCCCGTTGAGCTCTTTCGTGCGAGCCTCGACGCTGCGGTAGTCCCCGCGCACGTCGTCGATTTCCGCCTGCACGCCGCGCTGCTTCTCCGCAAGGCGCGCATCCTCCTCCTCGATATCGGAAATCTCGCCCTCGACCTGCGCAATCAACTCGGCGACCTGCGCCCTCTTCTCCTCCACCTGCACTTTTTTCCGCCGCGCCGCAGCGATGCGCCCGCGCTGGGGAAGCGCCTCGATTTTCTTGCGCGCCTGCAGCGCGTCAAGGTCGGCCTTCTGCAGCTTGAGCAACAGCGCGAGGTCTTCCGTTCGTGCCTGCATACCCTTCCTTTCGTCGTCGCGCGGCGCCGCGCACAGGCCGCCTTGCGCGCTACACGCGCGTCGATTCCGGGTGCGTCCAGTTGCCGCCCTGGTCGATCGCGGATATCGCGTCCTTCGGCACGCCGGCGCGCTCGACGGCGGCCATGAGCGGAGCGACGTAGGGCAGCTCGCTCACGTCGTGCCCGAGCTCGATCACCAAAAGGCCGCGCTCGGCGCACGCGAGCGCGTCGTGGTACTTGAGCTCGCCGCAGACGAGGCAGTCCGCGCGGACGCGGAAGCAGTCCTCGACCACGCCGCCCGCAGCCCCCGAGCACACCGCGACGATCGAAAGCTCGCGCGAGAAGTCGCCCCACACGCGCGGCGGCCGCCCGAACACCGAGGTGCACCGAGCGGCGAGGTGCGCGAGCGTGAGCGGCGCGTCGTCGCGGCGCACTCCGCAGACGCGCCCGAAGCCCTTCGTGCGCGACCCCTCGAGCGGCTGCAGCGGCGCGCCCGCATCGAGCCCGAGCATGCCGGGCAGCACGGCCGAGCCCGCCGGACTCGCGTCGAGCGTCGTGTGGAACGACATGAGGGCCACGTCCGCGCGGGCGGCCTCCCACACGACCGCGCCCGCGTGGTCGCGCGCCGTCTCGAGCGGCGCGAACGACGACGGCGGGTCGATGAACGCGGGATGGTGCGTGACGAGCACATTCGCCCCCGCCTCGCGCGTCTCGCGGACTGCGGCGACCGTCGGGTCGAGCGCGACGGCGACACCTGCGACCGCCCGTGCCGCGTCGCCGACGAGAAGCCCCGTACGATCCCACGCCTGCGCGTCCTCGGCGGGAAACTCCTTGAGGAGCACCCGCTCGAGCGCCCCGACGGAAAGCTCCTTGGCCTGGCGGAACAGCGCCCCCGCTCTCCGTTTCGCCAGCGCCTTTTCCGCCGTTCGCTGCTCGGCTCCCATCGCCATCACTTCCTTTTCGCCTCGAGCGCCGCGCCCTCGCGGCGCGCACGCCTATTCGATCGGAATGCGCCGCCGGTCTCCCCCGGCGGTCGGCACCGTCACCTCGCGGTAGCCCGCCTCCCACATCATACGGTATGCCGCCTCGATCCCGCGCGCGACGTCCGCAGGGCGGTGCGCGTCGGTGCCGACCGTGCACGGGACGCCGGCGCGGCGAAACTCCGCGAGCAGCGCCGGCGCCGGATACATCTCGCGGCAGGGGCAGCGCGTCCCCGCCGTGTTCACCTCCACCATCCTCCCCGCCGCCGCGCACGCCTCGGCCGCCTGCTCGTAGAGCGGCGCCACGTCGAAACGCGGGTAGCAGTGGAACTTCTTCGGAAGGTCGGGGTGCGCCATGACGGTGAACGGGAGATCCGACGCGACCGCCTCGCACCACAGCTCGAAGTAGCGCCGCCACGTGCGGTCGACCGTGTCGGCGTCGTCCCAAAGGGCGCGATCGGCCGGATCGTCGAAGGCCCAGCCGTCGAAGTAGTGCACCGACCCGAGCACGACGGAAAACCGCGAGAGGTCGCGCTGATCGGGCGGGCGATCCTCGTCGGCGCCGAGGTAGTCGAACTCGCAGCCCGCGATCACCTCGACGCGCGGATGCGCCGCAGCCGCCTCGGCGATCGCGGCGAGGTAGCCGTCCACGGCGGAGGGCGGCATCGACACGCGCGAGTCCGGGTCGATCGCGGCGGAGAGCGGATAGTGCTCGGTCACGGCGAGCGTCGCGACGCCGGCTGCCTCCGCCGCAGCGACGAGATCCTCGACCGTCCCTTCCCCGTGTCCGCTCAACACGGTGTGGGAATGCGTGTTGACCAGCTCCACGCCGGCCTCCTTTCCGTCGGCGCCACCCCTCAGCGTCCCGAGACGACGTCGGAGAGCGCCTCCTCAAACGCGGAGACGTCGGCCTCCGTCGTGTAGCGGCCCATCGAGACGCGCAGCGCGCCGACGGCCGCGTCCGCGTCGATGCCGATGGCGCGCAGCACGTGGCTTGGCCCGGGGGACTGCGACGAGCAGGCGCTGCCCCCCGATACGCCGATGCCGCGCAGGTCGAGACGCAAGACGATCGTCTCGCTCTCGAACCCGTCGACGATGAAGCTCGCGACGTTCGGCAGGTGGCTTTCCGACCCCGCCGGAACGTCGACCGTCGCGCGCACGCCGGGCAGGGCGGGCAGCTCCTCGTAGAGCCGATCGCGCAGGGCGCGCAGGCGCGCGGCCTCGGCGGCGAGACCCGCTCCGCACGCGGCGTCGCACGCAGCGGCGAACCCGACGGCGGAGCAGACGTCCTGCGTGCCGCTGCGCAGGCCGCCCTCCTGGCCCCCGCCGCGCATCTGCGGAGAAAACGGGGTGCGGGCGCGCACGTAGAGGGCGCCGACCCCCTTCGGGCCGCCGATCTTGTGGCCGGAAAACGACGCCGCGTCGACCCCCCACGCCCCGACGTCGACGGGGATCTTCCCGAGCGCCTGCACGGCGTCGGTGTGGAAGAGCGCGCCTGCGTCATGCGACGCGCGGGCGAGGGCGGCGACATCCTGCACGGCACCGACCTCGCTGTTCGCCGCCTGCATGCTCACGAGCACGACGTCTGGCCCAAGCGCGCGGCCAAGGGCTGCAGGGCAGATGCGCCCCTGCGAGTCGGGCGCGACCTCGACGACGCCGAAGCCATCGCGCGAAAGCGCGCGGACGGCCTCGAGTACGGCGTCGTGCTCGATGGCAGAGGTGACGACGACGGGACGCGCAACCGGGCGGCCGGCCTGGCGGCGCGCCTCGACGGCGGCGCGCGCGAGGCCGACGACGGCCGCGTTGTCTGCCTCCGTCGCACCGGACGTGAAGGCGACCTCGGACGGGCGGCGCGCGCCCACGGCGGCCGCGACGCGCTTGCGGGCGGCTTCGAGCGCGGCGGCGGCTGCGCGGCCGGGCGTATGGAGCGAGTTCGCATTCGCGTTCGCCGCCACATTCGCGCGACCCGGCGCGAGATAGGGAGCCATCGCGGCTGCGGCCTCCTCGCACAGCGGCGCCGTCGCGGCATAGTCGAGATAGACGTAGGCGTCGCCCTCGGCCTCCTGGCGGACGGCCGCAGGGAGCGGCGCGGCGGGCATCAGAGAACCTCCCCCGGACGCGCATCGGCCGCGCCAGCCGCAAGCGCCTCGGCGCGCGCGCCCTCGGCGGCCGCAGCAATCTCTGCGACGGCGGCGGCGGGGTCGGCGGCGCTGAACACGGCGTTGCCGCACACGAGCACATCGGCGCCGGCGGCAGCCATGCGCGGAGCCGTGGCGGCCGATATGCCGCCGTCCACCTCGACGAGGGGCGCCGCACCCGAGGCGCGCGCAAGCTCGACGACGGTAGCGACCTTGCTCTCGCTGCCCTCGACGAACGGCTGCCCGGAGAACCCCGGCTCGACGCTCATGACGAGCACCATGTCGAGCAGGTCGATCACCTCGGCGAGCGCGTAGACGGGCGTTTTCGGTCGAATGCCGAGCGCGGCCTTCGCCCCCGCCTCGCGCACCGTCTCGAGGGCGGCCGCCATGGCGTCGGAGGAGCCGAACGCCTCGACGTGCATCGTGACGACATCGGCGCCGGCTTCGAGGAACCACGGCAGCTCGTCTACCGGATTCGAGATCATGAGGTGCACGTCGAGCGGCAGAGCCGTCGCGCGCTTCAGGCGCCTGACGACCGGTATGCCCATCGTGAGGTTCGGCACGAAGTGCCCGTCCATGACGTCGATATGCACGAAACCCGCACCCGCCCGCTCGACGAGCGCGACGTCGCGGCCGAGGTTCATGAAGTCCGCCGAAAGGATCGACGGCGCGATTCTGATCGGTTCGAACATCGGTTGTGCGGCTCCTTCCCTGCAACGAACCCATTCTATCGCAAGGCGGGCGCGCCGACCGACGGGCGCGCGGCGGCGCAGGGAAACGCCATGGCGGACGCAG
>CAZBEP010000134.1:0-5371 GCA_964490925.1 uncultured Eggerthellaceae bacterium
CTCAGTCATCGAACAAATGTTTCTTTTTTATTGACACGGACGTTTCTGCGGACTATTATAAACACGAACATCAGTTCTATGCAAGGGTTGGAGGACACCATGAGCACCGCTGCTTCCCGTATGCGCGCCGAAGGCACGTCTGCCCTCAAGTGGGACGAGGCATCTGCGGATACCCCGTCGGGGCGCATCATCGCATTCCCCGGCGCTTCTGACCGCCGGCTCCCTCGGCGGCGGTGCGCCAGCGGGCTGCTCGAAGGCCGCAGCGTGCGCGCCGTGCTGCGGAAAGAGCACCTTTTGGGCACCGAGTTCGAGGGGGTGAGTCGGAAAGCGGAAGTCGCCGTCGGGATCGCGTTTTCGGTGATCGGACTTCTGTTCGTGCTCATCGGCGCGTAGCATGCGCTCGCGTACCGAATGCGCGCCGTCCGCCATCTGCGTAGTGTAAGATACGGGCGATGTGACCGAGGTAAGGAGCAGTATGCGTTGCCCGTCCTGTGGCTGTCTGGATTCGAAGGTCGTCGACTCGCGGCCGACCGAGGACGGCGCTTCCATTCGCCGGCGGAGGGAGTGCCTGTCTTGCGGGCGTCGGTTCACGACGTACGAGCGGTTGAGCGACAACCCGCTCCTCGTCTTGAAGTCAGACGGCTCGACGGAGGTTTACGACCGGCAAAAGCTCTTTCGCGGCCTCCTCATCGCCTGCGCGAAGCGCCCGGTCGGGTCTGACGCCATCGCGTCCATCATCGACGACATCGAGGCCGAGCTTCGGTCGGCCTCCCGCTCCGAGATACCCTCGAAGGATCTCGGCGAGATGGTGCTCGACCGCCTTGCAAAGACCGACGACGTCGCGTTTGTTCGCTTCGCAAGTGTGTACAGGGACTTCAAGAACATCGAAGAGTTCGCCCGCGCACTCGAGGCGTTGCGCTGACATGGCCGTAGAGGTGCCCGTTCGGGTTCTCGCTGCCGGACTCGAGCCGCCGGCCTACGCATATCCCGGAGACGCCGGGGCAGACCTGCGCTCCTCCGTCGACCTCGTGATCGAGCCGGGGGAGCGCGCGGTCGTCCCGTGCGGGATCGCGCTTGCGCTTCCCGAAGGCTATGCCGGGTTCGTTCTGCCGCGCAGCGGCCTTGCGGCGAAGCACGGGGTGTCCATCGCGAACGCGCCGGGTCTCATCGACAGCGGATATCGGGGGGAGGTCTGCGCTATCCTCGTCAACCTCGACCCGCGCGAGCCGTTCGCCGTGCATGCGGGCGACCGCATCGCGCAGCTCGTCGTCATGCCCGTTCCGCGCGCGTCGTTTCCCGCCGTCGATGGGCTGAGCGCGACCGACCGGGGCGCAGGAGGTTTCGGCAGCAGCGGTGTCTGAGGCCGGGCGCTCCGCGCCTTCCGCATCGCGCGGCGCAGGCCGCCGCGCGCCCGCAGCGCATGATGGCCTGCGGCCTCCCGGAGGCGGAGAAGGAGGGCAATGGGGTATCGGAGATCGGCGTTCGTATCGGTGTTTCCCGATCAGATCGGCGAGGGTTCCGTCGCGTTCTCTGCGCTTACCGGGGCGCTCGCCGTGCTCGACAGAGAGGCGGCCGCCGCGCTCGAGGCGGGGGACGCGGAGGCGTTTCCCGAGCTTCTCGAGGCGGGTCTGCTCGTGGACGATGCGGTCGACGAGCGCGCCGTGCTGTCGCGGCGGTACCTGCGCGACATGAACGAGACGGGGTTCCTCGCGCTGTGCATCGCGCCGACGATGGCGTGCAACCTGCGCTGCGTGTACTGCTACGAAGATCACGAGCCCGTTCGGATGACGCCCGCCGTCGAAAACGCGATCATGCGCTTCGTCGCGCGCCGCTATGATCGCTACCGCTTCTCCGACCTCGACGTGCAGTGGTACGGCGGCGAGCCGCTTTTGGAGATCGACCTGATCGCCCGGCTCTCGCGCCGGCTTATCGGATGGTGCGAAGATCGGGACGTGGGCTACCGCGCCCGCATCATCACGAACGCGACGCTCGCGACTCCCGAAGTCGCGGCGCGGCTTGCAGAGGCGCGCGTGGGCGAGGCGATGCCGACGATTGACGGGTGCGCGTCGTGCCACGACGCACGCCGCCCGACGACCGGCGGGGCGGGGTCGTTCGCGGAAACGCTCGCCGGCGTGCGGGCGCTGCGCGATGCGGGCGCGTTCGTCGGCGTGAACTGCAACCTCGATGCGCGCAACGCCGACGACTACCGCCGCCTGCGAGACGGCCTCCGCGCCGAGCGAAACATCGAGATATACGCGAGCCATCTGCGCAACTACCGCTGCTGGAGCGCCTCGGCAGCCCAGCCCGCCGCATCGGGCGCCCTGCGGCTTTCCGGCGGGCGACCCCTCGCGGCCGCGCGCCCGGACGACCTTGCCGCGCCGGAGCTGCTCTCGCGCCAGGACTATGCCGACGCGCTGTTTTCCCTCTATGCCGAGCAGAACCCGACCGCGCAGAGCGTGCGGGCCTCCCTTGCGCCGAGGCGCTCGTTTTGCCGTGGGAAGATGGCGTCGTATTTCGTGATCGATCCGGAGGGAAACGCATGCCGCTGCGACGGCTTCATGCGCTGTCCCGACCACGTGCTGTTCAACGTGCTCGACGACGACGCGCCGATCGACTGGCCGCAGACCGAAAGCTTCCTCGACCGTCCGCAGTGCGCCGCATGCGCGGCGGCTCCGCTGTGTCTGGGCGACTGCGATTGGGAGTGGAGCATGTTCGAAGAGAACTGCAGCGCCGCGAAGCTCGCGCTCGGCAGCTACGTCTCCCTGCTTCGCCGTCTCGACGACCCGGCGCCGCTTTTCGCTGGAGAGCACGTGCGGGTGCTTGAGGAGCCGCGCGACGCCGACGCGTTCTACGAAACGCCGTTCTCGCCGTTCGGCGACGATGCGGTGATGTAAGCTGTCGCCGGCGGCGGACGCACGGGTGAGGAGGCGGCATGGAACTGCCCGATTTGGCCTACAACGAAGCGGGGCTCGTCCCCTGCATCGTGCAGGACGCCGAGACGAAGGACGTGCTCATGATGGCATGGATGAGCAAGGAGTCTCTTGCGCTCACGCTCGAATGCGGCGAGACGGTGTTCTGGTCGCGCAGCCGTCGGGAGCTGTGGCACAAGGGGGGCACGTCGGGCAACGTCCAGCGCGTGCGCGAGATCCGCTACGACTGCGACGCCGACGCGCTGCTCGCCCTCGTCGAGCCGGCAGGCCCTTCCTGCCACACCGGAGAGAGGTCGTGCTTCTTTCGGTCTATCGGGTGACCCGTCCGGGCTTTCTCGAGCTCTCTTCAAGGGAGGGCGGCGGATATGTCGAGAAACGGTGGACGCTCCCTGAGCGATGCGGGTTCTTTGCGCAAAGACGCCCTCGGAGACGATGCTGCTGATACAATCCCGTCTCAGGATATAGGAGCCCCGCATGATCGGACGGCTCTTCCGTTTCCTCGGCATTGACTGGGCAATCGAATTCGACGAGGCGCCGGGAAACGGAACGGCGGTGCGCATCGGGCGAGGGGCGGTGAGAGCGAGACGCAGTACCGATGAAGCACAGCGCAAACGACGTTCCCAACGGCATGGCACAGCAGGGAAGGCATGCGACGCACGGGCGCACGGTCGATGCATCGGCGCCTGCACCAAAAGACGGCGCATCGATGCCTGCGCCCGAAGGCGGCGCGCCGACGCCGGAAACAACCCAGGAGATGGGGCAGGCGTATGCGTTCGTCAAGTCTGCCTCGACGAGGCCGGCGGGAAAGCGCGCGGGATCGGGTCTCGGCATGCTGGGCGGCAGGATCAGGCTGCGCAACGGACACAAGGCCGCGCTTATCGCCGCCTCCGTCGCCGTCGTCGTCCTGGTGGCGGTGTACGTGGCCGGAGCCGTCTACTACATGGGGCATTTCTACCCCAACACGTCGATCGGCACGCGCGACATTTCGTTTTACTCGCTCGAAGAGGTCGAGCAGATGCTTGCCGAAGAAGCCGAAGGCTACGAGCTTGAGGTAAGCGGCTTCGGATTCTCCCTCACGCTCACGTCGGCGGACATCGGGCTTGACGTGGACAGCGAGGAGATCGCGCGCTCGATGCTCGATTCGACGAGTCCATGGGCGTGGCCTGTCGAGGTGTTCCGGTCGCGCGACCTGGGCGAAAGCCTCGTCAGCATGTTCGACGAGACGGGCTTGAACGACCTTGTGCGCCAGGCGGTCGAGGCGCACAACGAGACCGCGCAGCCCTCGGAGAACGCGACCATTGTCTATAGCGAAGCGGAGCAGCGCGTCGTCGTGCGCTCCGAGTTCCTCGGCACGCAGCTGAGCTCCGACGCCGTCGTTGCGTGCGTCGACGAGGCGGTGACCGAGCTTGCGACGACGCTGCGTCTGACCGACGCCGAGCTGATCCGCCCTGAAATCACCTCAGACGACGAACGGCTCCAGGCGGCCGCAGACGCGGCTACCACGATGGTTGCGGCGAATATGGGGTTTCTGATGAACGGCGTCGAAGTCGCCCGCCTCGATGCCGCGACGCTCGCCCAGTGGATCACCCTGGACGAGAATTTTAGCGCCTCGTTGGACGACGGCCAACTGACGGCGTGGGTGAGCGAGGTGGCCGCCCAATGCAACACGGTCGGTACCGAACGCACCTATACGCGCCCCGACGGGAAGGTCGTCACGGTGTCGGGCGGCGTGTATGGCTGGACAGTGGACGAGGAGTCGTTGATCCAAACCGTCCGCGACGGTATCGCCTCCGGCAGCCAGGAGACCGTCGACATCCCGTGCACGCAGACGGCGGCCGTATTCAACGGCATCGGCTCTGCCGACTGGGGCACGCGCTATCTCGACATCGACCTGACCGAGCAATACGTCCGCTTCTACGACAGCGGGGAGATCATCTGGGAATCCGCGTGCATTTCGGGCATTCCCGGCACGTATGACACCTCGACGGGCGTGTTCGTCCTCAACGGCAAGCAAAGCCCCTCGACGCTTGTCGGCTACGAGAACGGCGAGAAGATCTATGAGACGGATGTGACGTACTGGATGCCCTTCGACCGCAACGTGATCGGCCTGCACGACGCGTCGTGGCAGCCGAGTTTCGGCGGCACGATGTACCGCGACGGCTACGGCAGCCACGGGTGCGTGAACCTGCCGTACTCGGCGGCGGAGTCGCTCTATTCCATTATCCAGATCGGCGACGTCGTCATCTCGCACTACTAAGGCATGTCGTCGCGAGATGCGGAGCCGGGGCGTAAGGCGGCAGGCATGCCGGCGGCCTTCGCGAGCCTCGAGCATTTCTGGACTTCTCGTCCATCCTCTCGCATGTCGTCCTTTTCGTAGGTTGTTTGTCGGAGCGCGCCCCGGGCGGACGGCCGGATCTTCGGCGGCGATGAAGCGGCGCGGC
>CAZBEP010000135.1:0-3075 GCA_964490925.1 uncultured Eggerthellaceae bacterium
TGCCTTCCGGCGTGCCGGTCGCCTGCGTGGCCATCAACGGCGCGAAGAACGCGGCCATCCTCGCGGTGCAGATGCTCGGCATCGCAGACGCGTCTGCGCGTCAGAAGATCATCGATTTCAAGCGCGAGATGGCGGAGGCGTAGGAAGGCCGGCTGCCGCTGCGAGCTAGCAGGCGCGCCATCGGCAGGCGCGCGGCCGCAGGCAGTCCGGCCTCGCCGCCGGGGCTGCCCGTTCGAGGGGGACATATGGCGAAGAAGCTGCTCATGGGCAACGAGGCGTTCGCGCACGCGGCGCTCGAGGCGGGCGTGCGCGTGGTCGCGGGCTATCCCGGCACGCCGTCGTCCGAAGTCGTCGAGACGGTGGCGAAGCTGCACGCGGCGGGTGCGGCCCACGGCGTCCACGTGGAGTGGTCGACGAACGAGAAGGCGGCGCTCGAGCTGCTTGCGGGCGCGTCTTACGCCGGGGCGCGCGTGCTGTTCACGTGCAAGCAGGTCGGCCTCAACGTGGCGAGCGACGCGCTCATGAGCCTCAACTACGTCGGCGTGAAGGGGGGCTGCGTGCTCTTTGTCGCCGACGACCCCGGCCCCATCTCCTCGCAGACCGAGCAGGACACGCGCCGGTTCGCCGCGTTCGCGAAGGTGCCCGTGCTCGACCCGGCCACTCCCGAGCAGGGCTTCGCCATGATGAAGGAGGCATTTGATCTCTCCGAGCGTTACGGCACGCCGGTTATCGTGCGGCCGACGACGCGCATCTGCCACGCATCGGCGTTCTTCGAGGTCGCCGACGAAACGTTCGCGCGTCCCGTGCCCGAGGAGGGCTTCGTCCGCAGTCCGCGCTGGGTCATCTTCCCGAAGCGCTCCTTTGAAGCGCACGGCGAGATAGAATACCGCCTTGCCGCCATCGCGCTTGAGGCGGGGAAGGGCGGCCCGCTGTCTGCGTTCAACCCCATCGACGACTGCGGCGAGCAGCCCCGCGTCGGGATCCTCGCCGGCGGCGTGTCTGCGGCCTATGCGCGCGACGCGCTCGACTCCCTGCGCGCGCGGGCGGCGGCACTCGGCATCGAGCTGCCGCCGTACCGGTTCATGCAGGCGGGGCTTGCCTATCCCTTTCCGACGGGCGAGGCGCTGCGCTTCGCCGAGGGGCTCGACGACGTTCTCGTGCTCGAAGAGCTCGACTACACGCTTGAAGGCGAGCTGTGCCGCCTTGCCGGCAAGGTAGGCGGGACGTGGCATGTAGCCGGCAAGCTCACCGGCCAGGCGGCGGAACGCGGCGAGAACGACGTCGACGACATAGCGCGACGCATCGTCGAGTTCTTCGCGGGCTGCGACGACGCCTTCGCAAGCGCGCTCGCCGCCGCAGCCGCCGCGCGCGGCTCCGAGGGGGGCGACCCGGCGTCCGCGCTCGCCCCGCCCCCGGTCGCTCGCTTCGACGGGCAGCTTCCCGCCCGCCCGCCGGTGCTGTGCGCGGGGTGCCCGCATCGCGGCAGCTTCTACGCGGTGAAGAAGGCGCTCGGGAAGGCGCCTGCGGTGCTCTGCGGCGACATCGGCTGCTACACGCTCGGCAACGCCCAGCCGCTCGACGCGGTCGACACGTGCCTGTGCATGGGCGCGGGCATCACAATGGCCCAAGGGCTGTCCGTCGTCGAGCCCGATCGCAAGCACCTCGCCTTTGTCGGCGACTCGACGTTTTTCGCGAGCGGCATCACGGGCGTCGTGAACGCGGTATACAACGGCCACGACGTCACGGTCTGCGTGCTCGACAACGCCACGACTGCGATGACCGGCGCGCAGCCGCATCCCGGCACCGGCGTCACGCTCATGGGGGAGCCTCGCCCGCCCGTCTCCATCGAGGGCGTGCTCAAGGCTCTCGGGGTCGCCTGCATCGAGCACGCGAATCCGCTCGTCATCGACGAGGCGGCCGCCGCCGCGAAGCGCGCGATCGACTTCCCGGGACCGTCTGCGGTGATCTTCGAGTCGCCCTGCATCCAGCTTACGAGGCCGGATTCGCCGTTCGAGGTCGACGGCGAGGCGTGCACGGGCTGCAAGCGCTGCATCACCGAGCTCGGCTGCCCGGCGATCGGTTTCGATGTCGCGGCGTCCGGCCCGAAAAGCGCCGCGCGCGGCCAGGCGTTCGTCGATGCGGGTCTGTGCACGGGCTGCGGCCTCTGCGGGTCGGTGTGCCCGTTCGGCGCGCTGGGGAAAGGGGCTCGCGATGCGTAACGTCCTGCTTACGGGGGTGGGAGGCCAGGGAACCGTCCTGGCCGCGAAGGTGCTCGCGCAGGCCGCCGAGCACAAGGGCTGGCCGGTGCGCACCGCCGAGACGATCGGCATGGCGCAGCGCGGCGGCAGCGTCGTGTCGCACGTGCGCATGGGGGACGCCGGAGACGCGCCCGCCTCGCCGCTCGTGCCGCGTGCCGCAGCCGACCTCGTGATCGCGTTCGAGCCGGCGGAGGCGGCGCGCGTGCTGCCCCATCTCGCGCCTGACGGCGTCCTCGTCACGGCAAAGACGGCGGTTCAGCCGGTGAGTGCCGCGCTGTCCGATGCGCCCTATCGCGCGCATGATGTGCTGGGGCGCCTTGCCGGCCTGCTGGAAGGCCGCTTCGTCGCCGTCGATGACGCCGCGCTCCTCGAACGCGTCGGCACGCGCCGCGCGCTCAACACGGTGCTCGTCGCGACGGCCGTCGCGACGGGGCGCATCCCGATCTCGGTCGAGGACGTGCGTGCGGCGGTGCGCGCCTGCGTGAAGCCGGCGTTTATCGACATGAACCTTGCTGCCGTCGACGTCGCGGTCGGCGCCTGCGCCTGACCGCTCGAAACAGTGTCGAAAGCGCATTCCGGTCGCTGCGCAGGCGCTTCGAGGCGCGCCGCCGAAAGGCATTCTCGGCCTATTGTGGCGCGACTTGTACAGGTGAAAGAATAATCGCTACAATGCTGCGCGGAACGCGGCGGGGATCTGTCTATCCGCCCGGTATTTCGGCTCCCGTCGCGAGGCGATGCGTCCCGCCTCGCGACGGGAGCGGCCGTCGTTGAGCGAAGGAGGCATTTGCATGGACAGTCGAACCAACGGCATGGCGAT
>CAZBEP010000135.1:3175-5352 GCA_964490925.1 uncultured Eggerthellaceae bacterium
GGCATGGCGATTGCGGGTCTCGTGTGCTCCATCATCGGCCTGGTGATCTGCCTTGCTGCGATCGCCTGCGTGTGCGCGCTCGTCGGCGCTACGGGAGTGGGACTCGCCTCGCTCGCCGCTCTGTAGCGGCCTTCGGCGGCAGTAGCTGGCCGCTTCAGCTCGCAGGCGCGCGTCCGCGCTACGTTTCCGACGGCGGATGCGCGCCCTGCCGCCGCCCTGCCTTCGCGCAGGCTTTCCATGCATCCGTTCATCACCGTCATCAACCGCGAGCTGTCGACGTATTCGCTCTGCGCGCTCGTCGGCGTGCTCGCCGCCATGCTCGTCGTGTGGCACGGCTCGCGCCGTCGCGGGCACGACCCGTCCGAGGGGCTTGTCGCCTTCGTGGCCGCGTGCGCCGGGCTGCTTATCGGCGGCAGCCTGCTCTACGGAATCACGAACCTGCCGCTCATCACGGATATCGCCGCGTCGCGCGACGCGTACGCGTCCGCGCTCGACTGGCTCGCCTCGATCGCGCTGTGCTTCGGCGGCAGCGTGTTCTACGGCGGCCTCATTGGCGCGCTCGCCGGCCTGCTCGTCTACGCGCGCGTGCGCCGGTGGGACGCGCTGCGCCTCGCCGACGGGCTTGACGTGTTCGCCGTCGCGGTGCCGCTGTTCCACGCAGCGGGGCGCGTCGGGTGCTTCATGGCGGGGTGCTGCTACGGTATCGAGTGGGCGGGCCCGGGCGCGGTGACGTTTGCCGATGCCGCCGTCCCGTTCGCGAACGGCGTCGCGCGATTCCCCGTGCAGCTTGTCGAGTCCGCCGTCGAGCTTCTTCTCTTCGCTGCCGTGGCCGCGCTGTTTTCGCGCGGGGCGCTGCGCGGAAGGCTCGTCGCCGTGTGGGCGCTCCTCTACGCCCCGGCGCGGTTCCTGCTCGAGTTTCTTCGCGGTGACGCCTACCGCGGGTTTCTGGGGCCGCTTTCGACGTCGCAGTGGATAAGCCTTGCCGTCGTCGTGGCCGCCGCCGCGTTCCTCGTCGCGATGTCGTGCCGCCTGCGTCGCGCGCATGCGCGAGGGCGCGCCCGCTAGCCCCGCGAGGAGTCGCGCACCCCGCTTCCGTGCGCGTCGCGCGATGGCGAGGGCGCGCTTCTCGCAAGCGAGCCGTACGTCGACGGCCTCGGTGCGCGTCGCGCGATGCGCGAGGGCGCGCCGGGCTGGGAGCGCGAGGAGACGCGGCCGAACGGCTTCGATAGCAGGCTGCGGGTGCGTGGGGCATGAGGCGCGTAGCGGTAGACGCATGCCTCCTTATCTCGTCTCATGGTCTTTCCGTCTTTGGACGTCGCTCGCGCGAGGTGCCGCGTCGACGGGTTCGTGGGCTTCGAGATCGTCCCGCCTCGCACTCCCGTGAGCGAGGGGAGCAAGGATTATCTGCAAGTCCTCGATATCCCGATATCCGGGGGGCTTGACCGCCTTCCCGTCGATTCCGAGAACCCGTACGGTGCCATCGCCTGCCACATCGAGAAACAGGACTTGGATTACGGCACTCTGCTCCGCTTGGCCGACGCCTGCTACGGGTGCAGGTGCATCGACGGGCTGTGCCGTGTCGCATGCTGGAAGCTGGAGGAGGGTCGTGAGGCTGCGCGAGGACGTTGACGCGTTCATCGCTATCATCAATGCCGGCTGCGAAGCGGGCCTCGGCGGGGAGGCCGGCGACGTTCGCCCTATGGGGCGGTCCTGCGGTCCTTTCTTGCGGATCGCGGTGCTCGCGGAGGCGGGCGGGCCTTCCCGTGCGGGTCGCTTGGACTCGTCCGGCGCGCGGGGCGGCGAGCGCGCTCGCGGGACGTCTCCGGGGCGGCGGGAGCGGTGCCGGACGGGGCGGCGGGTGGGATGCCGCCGTCGGCGGGTGGGACGCCGGACGGGCCGGCGGGTGGGATGCCGGACGGGTCGGCGGGTGGGGCGCCGCCGCCGGCCACAGGACTCTCCTTCTCTCTTTGATCTCGGTCGATCAAAGGGTAGCGGCTCTTCTTTGCCCCCAAACGCCCCGGTTCCTCGGACGGATCTGCGGTTCGCCCTCTGGGCCGGAGTCGTCCACGCCCCCAGAAGCGTTGCGCCGTGTCGGGAACGCGCGCTTTTCTGCGACGCGCGGTCGGTTGCGGGCTGCAGGGCGCGCGCTGCGGGCGGCGCTGCGCGAGCGTTGTGGG
>CAZBEP010000136.1:0-5325 GCA_964490925.1 uncultured Eggerthellaceae bacterium
GCGCCTGGCATCCCAGGCGCGCCGGGGCTTGCTGGAAGCTCGGTGCCGCACTGTGGGCACGCGGCATCGAATGCCCCGCAGTCCGCTCCGCATTTCGGGCATTTTCTCGCTCCTCCGACTGCAGCTGGTCTAAAACACATAGCAGGCCTTTCTGAATCATAGATGTACTCTGTTTACGAAGTAGCGCTATAGATGCGATGGGAACTGTTCGTTTCGTTCGCCTCCGCCTTGCCGAGCGCTTGGGGCTCGAATTGCATCGGTGCAGAGCGCCATGCCCCGGTAAAGCTCATGTGTGCAGTTTCCTCGGCACAGGGCGGATCCGAGTCAAGGAAATCGATCAGCGTTTCCCCTAAAGCGAGCCGCTTGCGGCGGCGAGGCTCTACTCCTCATCGCGTTTAGCGCTGACGCGCGATTCGGGATACCATGCAAACAGTGCGGCTCCTAAAACGATCCAGATAACCGCATACACGACGAAGGGGAGCTGGTAGCTTGTCGACCCGACGACCGTCTGGATGAAGGTCGCGACGTGCGGCGCGACGAACACGGCGAGGTTGGTGGCTGCGAGGATGCACGACATGATGAACGCCGTTTTTGAGGGAGGGACGATGATGCCGGCAGCGCCCATGATGTAACAGAACAGCTGCATGTAAGCCCAGCCGATCAGGAACGATCCGACGAGCATGACGGGATAGGTGGGGGCGGCGAACACGGCAATGCTTCCGACGGCACCCGCAATGCCCGATAAAAGCGGCGTCAATCGAGGAGCGACCGCGTAGATCCTTCCGAACAAGAGACCCGCAAAAAAGCATCCGATCGATGAGAGGGCGTTGCTCGCCCCGGACGCATCGGCATCGCCCCACGCATTGTCAACGATGATAAGCGAGGAGTTGAGCAGGATCGGGTACATCGCCACCATGGCAAGCACGGTTGCGACGAGCAGTCCCCAGGCGGCTTTCGGCATCGGAGCGGAGACTTTTTGCACAGGTTCGCCCGCATCGCACTCGCGGATCTTCTGATCGAAACCGCCTTTGCGTGACGGTTCTGGCAGGGCGAACGTCACGAGCAGGAAGCTCGTGATGCCGATTAAGTGGGAAAGCCAGATCAGCTTCGTCGAGATCGTGGCAAGGAGTCCGACGACGAGCATCATGAGGGCGCCCATGATGCTCGAAGCCGCATTAGACCACCCCTGAACGAGCTGGGCTTTGTCGCCGGAGTAGAGTCGGAATGCGAGTGTTGCCGGCAGAGAGATGACGCATCCAGCTCCGATCGCGACAAGGACGCGGCTTGCGATGATCGTCGCGTAGCTGCTCTGGATGAAAAACGGTATCGTGCCGCCGATAGAGAAGATGAGCGTGCCGAAAAGGCACAGAGGCCGAAACCCGATGCGGTTGCCGGCGACCGATCCGACGAGAAGCAGAATTGGCAGGCTGGTGACGTTGACGATCGTGAGGATGAGCGTGATCGAGGCGTAGGGCAACTCGGGAAACTCGGCGGAGATGCTCGCAACCGCAGGTGAGAGCATGTTTGAGCATCCGTTGAGGAAGGCAAGGCTTAAAACAGCGAACATCGTGGCAACGCCCGGCTCGGACGTCGCTGAGGCGCGGTTCGTTTTGCAGTCCACAAACGGTCCCTTTCGTGTCTTTGGACGGTTCGCCCTTTCGGCGCGTCAGTCCTTTTCTCCGATAAGCTCGATGTCGAAGGTGAGGTCTTTCCCTGCGAGTGGGTGATTGAAGTCGATGCGGGCGATCCCCGCGTTTATCTCGGTTACGCGGGCGGGAAACCGCAGCCCTTCGTCGGTGACGAAATAGAACAGCTTGCCGACCGTTATGTCTTTCGCATTAGGGATCGCCGACATGGGGCCGACCTCAATACGCGACTCGTCGTAGTCTCCGAATGCCTCTTTCGCAGGGATGGTCACGGTCGCTCGATCGCCGACGCTCATGGCGGCAACGGCCTTGTCGAACCCGTGGATGACCCGTCCCGACCCGACGACGTATTCGAGCGGATCGATGCCTTCGGTGCTGTCGAAGACTGTGCCGTCGTCAAGCGTTCCGACGTATGAGACGACGGCCGTTTTTCCGTATGCGGTCATGGCACCTCCCAAACAAATGATCAGGGTTCGTATCCATGGTTCTTTTGCTGGTGCGCCGGGTGAGCCTGCAAGGTAGCTTTGCGGCTCGCCCGGCGCGGTGGGGAGGGGGTGAAGCTGCGGCTAGCTCTGGCTCGGTGCGGCTGATTTTGCCCTCTTGAGGACGGTGAAAACGACGATCGCGAGAACGATCTGCAATACGGCTGACACCGGATACACCACGGCGTAGTCGGTCGTGCCGAGCGCCGTGACGACAAGCTGCATGTACGGGCTCGAAATGAACACGCCGAGATTCATCGCGATTGCGGTGAACGCAAGCGCTGCGGATGCGACAGCGGGCGTGCAGACGATGCTGACGCACTGCGGGATGGCGACGGTGATGGCCGAATGGCCGTATCCGAGGATGACGATTCCGATGACGCATATCGGAAGGGACACGAATACGTTGCTGCCGGCGAAGATAACCGCAAGTCCGATCGCGGCGAGAACGCTCATGAGAGGCAAGACGTTGACGCGCATGAGCTTGAACATCAGACCAAACAGCGCGGATGCCACGATGCCGACCGCAGTAAAGACCGACATGAGCTGCCCGCCGATGACGGCATCGGTGATGCCGTGCTCGACGGCCACCGACACGAAGCCGGTCATGAACGGGTAGTCGAGGGTCATGACGATGACGAAGACCGCCATGAAAAACCATGCCAGCGGCGTGATGCGCGCCTTTCCTCCCTTTTCCTGCTTCGCTGCGGAGACATGCTCGGGTTCTTTGTAGAAGATGGCGACGAGGGCGAGCACGACGATGCCGATTGCGTACAGCCAAAACGCAGTGTTCCAACCGATTCCGACGCAGATGCCGCCAAGCGAGGTGGCGAGCACGGCACCGACGTTGAACGCGATGTTGCCGATGCCGTATCCGTATGCTCGTTTGTTCTCATCTACGAATACCTGGGCGATGTAGGCGAAGATGATCGGCTGCAGAAAGCCGAGGAAGAACCCGAACACCGCGCGGTCGATCATGAGGATCATGAACGGGACGTCGGGCGTGAACAGGGCGGGGATCATGCCGAACACGGCCATGCCGCCGGTCGATATCATGAGCATCGTCTTGTGCTTCACGTACTTGCCGACGATGATGCCGCTGACAAGCGCTGCGAAGATCTGCGTGAGCGAAACGATCGTCGACAAGTACGACGCAACGCCGGCATCGACTCCGTACACCTCCGCGATTGCCGACAGGCTCGGAACGATGTAGCCCATGTCGGGGATCACGAAGTACACGGCGACGATGACGATGTAGATGCCGAATACCGCTCCCTGCTGTTTCTTGTTGAGTGTTTCCGTCATGAGTAACCCCTTTCAAAGCACATCGCCTCCGATTCGGGACGGTTCCGAAATGCAGAGGCACCCCTCCCTTTCCTTTGCGGCCGGACATCCGAGCCGTTGTTCTTTTGAAACGGCGTCCGGATGTCCGGGTTCGCTTAGCAGCTGGATCGAGTCCTTCGGGTCGTGCCCGATTTCGGCACGAATATGGCGAACTTGCTTGCGCCGTCGAAGTTCACGGCAAGCTCGTCTACCGGCCCGAAGGACATGGCGAGGCTTTGGCAGTGCTTCACGCACAGCGGCTTTTTGCCTCTCGATGTCCGTTCGGCGCACAGGTCGCACTGGTCGGTAGGAACCGGCACGAAGTCGTACTGGTAGGCGTCGCCTTCGATGTGCCACGGTCCGATCTTTTGCAGCTTGATGCCCCATTGATCGACAGGAAGGTCGTGTTCCATCTGGCAGGAAACCTCGCAGCTGTGGCAGCCCGTGCAGAATTCGTAGTTGATCAGAAGCCCGTATGCCTTCTCGCCTGCCATTTACATCAGCTCCTCGTTCGGGGCGAACCGCGCTGCGATTTCGCTCATGTCGGTGTCGCCGATGATCTCATCGGGTTCGCATCGGTACACGGTGCACATATGGGATTTGCAGTTGTTGCCGAAGCCGCTTTCCCCGCATCCGGCCTCGATGATCTCGTTGGCGTTCGAGACATACGTTCCGTAGCATCCCTTGCCCTTGTCCTCTGCATCGCGCTCCGGGAACCACCAGGCGTGGTCGAGCGAGATCGTCGAGGGATCGAGCACGGGAGACACGATCGCTTTGAGCTGAATGCGCCCAAGATGGTTCTCGATCCAGCACCAGTCGCCGTTTTTGATCCCATACCGATCAGCCGTTTCAGGGTGGATTTCAAACGACGGGTCGGGGTTGAGAGCGCGCAGGTGCGGCAGTTGCCGGTGCTCAGAATGGAAGAACGCAAAGTGGCGGGCTCCGGTTGTCATGATGAGCGGGTATTTCTTTAGGTAGGCCTCTTTGTCAAAGCGCTCGGGAATGCGGTAGGGGCTGTAAGGCGGCTCAGCATAGTGCGGAACGGGTTTTTGCCCCCAGAGGCTGAACAGTGTCGAATACAGCTCTATACGGCCGGTCGGAGTGTTGAATCCGAGCCCTCCGTCGGGACGCTGTTCGCCTGTGCGGAACTTCTCGTAGTGGTATTCGGGGTAGATCCAGTTCTCTTCACGAGCCTCCTCGAAGGTCATGCCCGTCTCTTTCATCGTGAAGGTGAAGAACTCTTCGAGCGTGTCCCCAGGCCACAAAGTATCGTTCCACTGGCGCCCGAGCTCCCAGCATATCTCCATGTCGGATTTGCTTTCCCCAAGCGCCTCGCAAGCTTTGTTCGTCGTCTGCACGTGGTAGTAGATCGAGCGGATGCCATTGCGCTCGGGGTACATGCACACCGGCAGGAACACGTCGCAGCATGCTTGCGCCGTCGGCGTCATGAACGGATCTACGTAGACGTTGAACTCAGCATTTTTGTATGCCTGCTCCATGCGGGTGCTTGGTTCCTGGGCTGTGCAGGACAGCGGGTTGGACGACTGGATCCAGTTCGCGCGGATCTTATAGGGGCGCCCTGTGAGCATCTGGTCGATCGTCATGTCCGCCTGCGTCAGCACGACGCCGGAGTATTTGAGTGCGGGGAAGTCTTCGCCGCCGATGCGTTGCTTCTGCTCCTCTTCGGTCAGGCACTCGGCGGGATCCGGCGGGTTCCAGGTTTGGATGTTGAACGGCTGGTGGACGGTGACCATTCCGCCCGGAATGTCGATCTGGCCAGTGATCGACCACAGGTCGATCACTGCAGCGGATCCGGCAAGGCACTCCATCGTCATATCGAGCGCAAGGCCCCACTGAACCGACGTGGGCTTTTC
>CAZBEP010000137.1:0-5299 GCA_964490925.1 uncultured Eggerthellaceae bacterium
CTTGCGGAGATCGAGCTCGAGCGCAAGGCCGCCAACCGCGAGATCGACCAGGTGAGGGACGAACTCGCGGATCTGCGCACGCAGAGGCAGGACATGCAGGAATCCCTGCGCAAGAAGCGCGAGCAGTGGAAGCAGCACCTGGAGTGGATAGACCACAGCCTCGACATGGAAAAGGAGGAAGCCGGAACGTGGAAGCCGTCGCCTAGCAGTTGGGCGGCAATCGGCTAAACCGCGCCGTGAAGAGGCTGGCCGCCGCCCTCTCGGATTGGACGGCCCGCTTCGGCTGGGTCGCCGCCCGCTTCGGCTGGGCGGCTCGCTCCGACGCCGACGAGCACCCGATCGATCGGCGGCTGCGCAAGGTTCGGCGCAAAAAGGACATCAACGCGATTCTGCTTCGGGTCTGCGTCACGGCGGCGGCCGTGTTCGCGATCTTCGGCGTGGTGTTCGGGATCGCCCGTGTGGAAGGAAGCTCGATGTCGCCTGCTCTCGAGGCGGGCGACATCGCCGTTTTTCGGCGCGTGGGGGTGACGTATCTCACAGGCGACATTGTGCTCGTGCGGATGGAGGACGGTACGGAGAACGTGAAGCGGGTCGTGGCGCTGCCGGGTCAGACGGTCGACATCGACCAGGCGGCAGGCGAGCTTCTGGTGGACGGGGAGGTGCTTTCGGAGTCCTACGTCTACGAGGGCACCTACCGCAAGTCCGGCGTTGACTACCCGCTTGTGCTCGGCGAAGGGGAGTACTTCGTGTTGGGCGACAACCGGGGCAACTCTCTCGACAGCCGAACCTACGGCCCGGTGGACGAAGGCCGGCTGGACGGCAAGCTCCTGTTCGTGGCGTTTCGCTGGGAAGGATAGCCGCCGTGCCGCTGCCGGCAAAGCTATAAGCAGGTTCCGGCGGCCTGCCCGGCACGCGAGGCCGGGCGAAGGGCGCAGGCCCGAAACGAAAAGAAAAAGCATTGTTCGCCGGCTTTTTATCAGGCGCACGCGAGTTGGTTCGCGGCGCGGGAGTGCGAGAAGGCCGCGCGACGACCTCGGCGCCTGGCGGGTCGCTTGCTTTCGCCGCCCCTGGACAAAGGGGCGCGGAAAACCCCATGACAACCCAAGAGAGCCGCTTTGCGGCGCAGAAACGACCACCCAAGGGAAGCCGCTTTGCGGCGCAGGGCGACAAGAAGGAAGGAGAAAGAAAGAAGGAAAGAAGAAAAGAAAAAAGAAAGAAGAAAGAAAGGAAAACAACATGAATTCCCCCGCAACAAAAGTAAGGCCCCGCCGGGGCAGAGCCGCCGTCGCCCTCGGGATGGCGCTCGCGCTGATGCTCTCGATGCTCGCTCCCTGGCTCTCGGCCGCCTCGTCCACGAGGGCCTGGGCGGCCAGCACCATCGAGTATGGCAGAGATGATGGCGTAATCCGGATCTACAAGTACGCGGACGTGTCAAGCTCCGAAACCGAACTGGGTCGCTATCCCTCGCAATCCGATATGGAGAACTGGATCGACCAAAACGTCGATCGAACTGATGACGCCCTCGCAAACGTGCAGTTCACCTACCTTAAAGTAGGAGACATCTTGCAGCAGTCGGTGACTACGGACGGCACGAACACGACCACCATCGGCTACTCGATCACGAACTCCACTTTGCTGAACCTGCTCGCGAGCACCGGGGTGACCCTGGAAGCGGCTTTCACGGACTCGGGTACGCCCTACTACCCCGTGAGCTCTCTCCAGGATGCGCTTGATCGCCTCACCCAGGTGCAGCTGTCAAACTTCATAACCAACAACGGCGGCACCGCTATGGCGCTTACCGATAGCAACGGTTACACGTATGCCGAGGGTCTTTCGGTCGGCCTCTACCTCATCGTCGAGACCAGCTATCCGGCCGAGGTCACCAGTCCCTCCGCGCCCTTCTTCGTGTCCGTCCCTATGACGGACGACAACGACTGGATCTACGACATCACCGTCTACCCGAAGAACTCCACGGGAAATATATACGTCGGCAAGTCCGTGATCGAGGACGGCGCGGACGCCGGAAGCATCGACGGGGAGACCGGCCAGGCAAAGACTTTCAGGATCACCAACAACCTGCCCACCGACATGTCGGTCGTCTCGAGCTATGTGATAACCGACCAGCTGTCGAGCGGCCTCACCTTCGCGGGCACGAACACCGTCGAGGTCTACGGCGTGACAAGCTCAGGCACTTATGAGTTGTTGAACACAGCCCACTATACCCTGACGGTTGACCCCAGCACTGGCGAGGGCGCGCTGCTGACCTTCTCCTTCATCCCGTCGGCGATGGTGGATAACTACGGGCAGAGCAATGCCGCCACGCGCTACTCCCAGATCGAGATCCGGTATCAGGCTTACCTCAATGCGAACGCGGTGGTTGGCGGGAACGGGAATGCCAACGATGTCGATCTCACCTATGAGACGACCACCGGGGCCACAGGCTCGGTCGAGGCAGACCCCGTCCACGTCTACACCTACGCCATCGCTCTCACCAAGGTCGGCGACGGCGACTACAATAAAACGCTTGAGGGCGTGCAGTTCACGCTCCACGACTCTACCTACGATAGCAGCAATCCGGGCGCAAGCGAGATCGCTGTTGCCGAGTTGAGCGACGGCAGCTACTACTACGTGATCGGCGACCTGAATGCCCAGTCGGCTACGCTCACTACCGGCACAGGCGGCTATCTTGAGATCCGCGGCCTTGAGAAGGGCACCTACTACCTCGTCGAGACCGCCACGACCGGCAACTACAACCTGCTGGCCGAAGCCGTTCGGATCACCATCGACTCGAACGAAGGAACCTACACTGAAGAAGCCAGCGGCACGTACTTCCAGGTGGAGGCTGGTGCGACCTACTACCTCGACAGCGAGGGCACGGTAGAGCTTCATCTTCCGGAGGGCACCGTAGCGGGCGACTGGGTGACCGTCGGCACCTCGAACGTGTACGATAACTCCAGCGGATCGATTGCCCCGACGGATATGTATGAGCCTAACGACCCGCTGACATGGTCGGCTACGGTTGGCGGCGAGAACGCCACGATGGGGTCCGACGGCAACATCGTCTTTACCGTCAATAACCAGAGCGGCTTCGAGTTGCCGCTGACGGGCGGCGCGGGGGCCATCTGGTTCCTCGTCGTCGGCGGCGTGCTCGTGGCGATCGCGGCAGGGGCGATCTATCTCGCGGTGCGCAAGAAGGACGCCAAGAAGAAGGCCAAGGCTTAAGCGGGGCGGCGCGAGCCCCGACAGCGTGCGGTTGCGCCCCGGGGGCGCGGCGAAAGATCTCGGCGACCCGGCCGGCCTGCGGTTTGCCGGGTCGCCTTCGTTTCAGCGTAGGGGGTAGGCGCGATGGGCACGGCGCAGCGGCGGCTTCTGCTTGCGGCGTACGTGCTGCTGCTTTTCGTGGGAATCGGCATCATGGCCTACCCGACGGTGAGCTCCCTTGTCAACGCGCGCACCGCCTCCGAGGTGATCAACTCGTACGGCGAGACGGTCGCGGCGCTCTCCGAGGAGGAGATCGCCGCCGTCTTTGCGGCGGCGGACCGCTACAACGAGCGGCTGAGCACAAGCGAAGTCGTCATGACCGACCCCTTCGACGAGAACGCGGTGCGCTACGCCGGCGAGGGCTACGACGAGGTGCTCGACCTAGACGGCAACGGCCTCATGGCCTACATCGACATCCCCTCCATCGGCGTGCACCTGCCCATCTACCACGGCACGACGTCCGACGTGCTCGTGCGCTCGGTAGGCCACCTCCAGGGCACCTCGCTGCCCGTCGGAGGGGAGAGCACCCACACCGTGCTTTCCGCGCACACGGGCATGACCGAGGCGCGCCTGTTCACGGACCTCGACCGCCTCGAGGAGGGCGACACCTTCTCCATCACGGTGCTTAACGAGGTGCTCACCTACGAGGTCTACGACATCGAGGTGGTGGAGCCCACCGACACAGAGTCGCTCAACGTCCAGCCAGGGGAAGATCTGTGCACGCTCGTCACCTGCACGCCGAGGGGCATAAACTCCCACCGGCTCCTCGTGCACGCCATGCGCATCCCCACGCCGGTCGATGCCGCCGCAGACGTCGCCCAGCCCCTGAACTTCTCCTGGCGCTACTTCGCCGTCGGAGCTGCCGTAGCGCTCGCTGCGATGGCGGCGATCGCGCTGCTCGTATGGAGGAGTCGCCGCCGCCGCGCACGCATCCGCATGCTCTGGAGAGAGCTGCTGACCCGATAGCAGCGCGCCGTCGCGCCGCGGCGGGCGGCGGGGCTGCGGGCGCTGCGGGGCTGCGGGCGGGGGCTGCGGGCTGCGGGCGGGGTGCCGATTCGAACGTTTTCAACGTTTCTCGGCGCAAAAACGTTGAAAACGTTCGAATCATGCGCTCCGGGTGCCCCCGATGGCGTTTCGGCCGGCTCTCCGGCGTGCCCCGGGCGGGATCTCGGTCGGCGCTCCGGCGACGTTGCGTTGCGGGCGATGATTCGACCGCTTTCGCCGTTTCTCGCCGCAGTCCCAAACGTTGAAAACGTTCGAATCATGCTCCCCGACGCGCCCCGGCGGCGCGCTTGCGAGCTTTGGAAGCAGGTGCTGAGTCAATGAGCAGGGTGCGAAAGATCATCATTGCGGCGTCGATCGTCGTGGGACTTGTGGGGCTGGGCTTCATCCTGTTCCCGATCGTGCAGCAGCAACTCTACGTCTGGGAAAGCTCCCGCGTCATCGCGGAGTTCGACGAGCGGCGCATGACGCTGCAGGAGGATTCCTGCCTTGATCTGCAGGCTCTCTGCGAGGCGATGCGGGCCTACAACTGCGACCTCGTCGAAAACGGTCAAGCGGGCTTCCATGACGCCTGGAGCTACCAGGAGCCGAGCTTCGACCTCACCGAGTGGGGGCTGCCTGACAACGTGGACGGCTACATCGACATTCCGGCGATGGGGACGCGCCTGCCGATCTACCTCGGCGCGAGCGACGCGAACATGGCGCGCGGCGCGGTGCATCTGTCGCAGACGAGCCTGCCCATCGGCGGCGAGAGCGTCAACTCGGTCATCGCGGCGCATCGGGGGACATGGAGCGGCGTCGAGATGTTCTTGAAGATCGACCTGCTTGCCGTAGGAGACAAGCTGACCATCACGAACCTCTGGGAGACGCTTACTTACCGCGTGGAGGAGACCAAGGTCATCCTGCCGACCGACACCGACGAGGTGCTCATCCAGGAAGGTCGCGACATGGTGACCCTCATTTCCTGCCACCCCTACGGCTCCAACGCCTACCGCTACGCGGTCTACTGCGTGCGAGCAGAGTGACTGCGTGCGAG
>CAZBEP010000138.1:0-5298 GCA_964490925.1 uncultured Eggerthellaceae bacterium
ATGCGCACCTTCTCCCGCCCGGCCGCCCGATCACGCATCCGCGCGCGGCGCTCGACCTTCTTCGCCTCGGCCTCCTCGCGGTCGAGAACGATCTTCATGGCGGCGATGGCGCACTCGACCATCTCGTCGTCGGGGTCGTTCGTCGTGAGGTACTGCATCTGCATGCCAGGCCACAGCACCACCTTGACGAACGGATTTTCGGGATGCGAACCCGCCCACTTCACCGTGATCTCGTAAGACACGCCCGCAATCACCGGCATGAGCGCAATGCGCGCGACGACGACCACCGCGAGCGTCGGCAGACCCTCCGGCACGCCGAGCGCCTCGACGAGCAGGCTGATCGGCATGATCGTGTACACGAAAATCGCAATGATCATCACCATGATGAGGAACGCCGTGCCGCAGCGCACGTGCAGGCGCGGGAAGCTCCGCGCGTTCTCCGGCGTAAGCGGCAGACCGTGCTCGTAGCAGTGGATGGCCTTGTGCTCCGCGCCGTGGTACCCGAACATGCGCTTGATGTCGGACATCCGCCCGATGAGCCAGATGTAGCCGACGAACACGGCGACGCGCAGGATGCCGTCGACGACGTTCCACAGAAGCGTCCGCTCGCCATATTCACCAACGACGAGGTTCGTGATCGCGGCCGGCGCGACAATGAAAAGCGCCACGCCGAGCACGATGCCGAGCGCCATCGATACGGCCATCGCCCCCTTGCCGAGACCCCCCTCGGAGCCTTCCCCGCCCGACTCGGCCTCCCCCGAGGCGCAGTCCCGCTCCGGCGCGCCAGTGCCGGCCTCGTCGGACACACTGCCGGCGGCCTTCGGGGTGCAATCCCGCTCCGGCGCGTCCACTACGGCTTCGTCGGACGCATCGTTGACGGCTGCTTTACCGGACACAGAGTCGGCGGCCGCCGGCGGCTCTTCCGCGACTTCAAGTGTGCGCTGCGCGCCGAGCCCATCGATCACGATGCCGGGGCGCCCGAAGTCGTCCGCCCACGAGAACGGCCGCTCTCCATCAGAGGCGACGAAATCCTCCGCGCGGACGGCCTCCTCGTCGGCGACCCCGTCAGAAGTGGAGCCGTCGAGCACCGACCCCCGAGACGCCCCTTCGGCATCCGCCCGCGCCGCGCCGCCCGCGGCCTCCCGCGCCGCGCAGTCCGCATCCGCCCGCGCCGCGCCGCCCTGCGGAGGCGCGCCCGGCTTCTTCTCCGACGGACGCTCGTCCGCCTCATCCTCCTCGTCCTCGGGAAACGCATGCGCGGCGGCGATCTCGAGCGCCTTGAACCCGATCACGAGCGACTCCACAAGCGCGCGGCACCCGCGCGCGATCGGCGCGCGGGTCCAGCCACGCCGCCGCTTCCCGGAGCCGAGGTCGTGGCCTTCCGTGTAGATGCCGCCACCCGGCTCGCGCACGGCAACCGCCCAGTTGAACTTCCCGCGCATCATGACGCCCTCGAGCAGCGCCTGGCCGCCGACGTGCGTCTTAAGCGCCCCGTCCTCGGAAAACGCCCGCGAAAGGTCGCTTTTCCTCCTCGCCATGGCGCGCCTCTACTCCCTCGTCACGCGCGGGAACGGATTCCCGCAGGTCATCTTGCCCTCGGGGCACGGACCGCTCACGCAGGGCGCGCCGGCGTCCATAAAGACGAACGGAGCCGTCGGCCGTGCGAGGTCGAGCATCTCGTTGGCCAGCGCGCGAATCTCCCACTGCGCACGGTTGCAGCAGCGCAGGTTGAAGAAGTGCAGCAGCTCGCGCACGTTCATCGTGATGACGATCTTGCTTTCTGCGGCGTTAGGCAGAAGGTAGCGCGCGTCCTCGGCAGGCACGCCCGCATCGAGCAGCTTCCGATACGCGGCTACGGCAGCCTCGATCACCTCGTCGAACGCACGGGAAAGCTCCTCGTCGGCCGCGACGGTCGCGGGTTTCACCACATCGAGGCCGTCTTTGAACCGCACGTAGCGCTGGCTTTGCTGGTTGAAGCTCGCGATGCGGTGCCGCACGAGCTGATGCGTGAGCGCACGCGACACCCCATCGACCGCGAAAGTGTAGCTCGCATGCTCAAGCGCCGAGAAATGACCCGACGCCATGATGGTCGAAAGCACGCTCCTCACTCGCTCGGGCGGCATCGTCTCCATAAGCTCGGCCGCGCCGACGGGCGCATAGCATACCCGCGCGGCCGTTGCGATCGCGCGCTCGGGATCGGGCGTGTGGTACAGCAGTTCGACGTGCATAGAGGGGTACTCCTCGTTCGCGATATAATGAATTGCTTCATGCGCCGGCCGAAGGACGCGGCCGCCCCGAAGCGGCGCGGCGGCTGCATGCCGCCCGAGAGACATAGTACCCGATGGGCGTGCGAGGCGCCTTCGCGCATCGGCGGGATCGCATGAAAGGACTGCCATGGACGACCTCGGAGCAGACGCCTTCACCCCGCTTCTGACCACCGTCGACTGGGGCGAGGAATGGAAGCGGCTCCAAGCCGCGCGGCGGCGCGCCGACGACGCGTCGTACTGGGACGCGCGTGCGAAGTCGTTCGGCGCGAAGGACGCGCCGAGCCCCTACGTCGCCCGCTTCCTCGAGCTTGCCGGCGTGCGCGAAGGGGAAACCGTGTTCGACATGGGGTGCGGATCGGGGGCGCTTTCGGTGCCCCTCGGCAGCGCAGGCACGCCCGTCGTCGCCGCCGACTTTTCCGCCGGCATGCTCGCCCAACTACGCGCGCGCCTGAATGCAGACGGGATCGATTGCGTGCGCATCGTGAAAACGAGCTGGGAAGACGACTGGGTTCAATGTGGAATCGACCCGAAAAGCGCCGACGTCGCCTTCGCCTCCCGCTCGATCGCGACGTCCGACCTGCGCGCCTCGCTTTTGAAGCTCGAATCCGTCGCACGCCGACGCGTGTGCATCACGCTCGCGACGGGTTCGTCGCCGAAGATCAACGACCGCATGCTCGAAGCGATCGGCTACGGCGCGCGCGTGAGCCACGACTACCAGTACGCGGTCAACATCCTCATCGACGCAGGGCGCCTGCCGGAGATCGCCTACATCGAGAGCGAGCGGCGCGAGACGTTCGGCTCCCTCGACGAGGCAGTCGCGCTCTACCGCGACATGATCGCAAACGGGGGCACGGCGCTTGCGCCGGAGGAGGTCGCCAAGGCGCAGGAGCGTGCCGCCGACTGGGTTGCCAGCCAGATCGTCGAGAACCCGACGGCCGGCGCTCCCGACGGCCGCGGGAGCGTCGAGGGGCGCTACACGCTCAAAACGCTGCGGTCGAACGTATGGGCATTCATCGCATGGAAGGCTTCCCCGTTGGCAGACGGCTGACGCGCCTGCGCGCTGCGTTCGGAACGCAGGTGCCCGCATGCCGAAAAGCGCAGGCCAACACGCATGTTGCGACCCGCGCGCCAACGCGCCAACGCGCAGGCGCAAGCGCGCGGGCACGCAGCTACAGCGCAGCCTTGATGGCTGCGGCGAGGTCGGCGTAGTCGTCGAACGCGGGCAGTTCGGGATGCTCCGCCTTGATGGCGTCGGTCGAGCGGAAGAGGAAGCCCGTCTTGCTTGCCCCGATCATGGCGAGGTCGTTGTGGCTGTCGCCTACGGCGATCGTATCGAAGCCGCAGCTCTGCAGCGCGCGCACCGTCGTGAGCTTCGATTGGTCGCAACGCATGCGATAGCCCGTGATGCGGCCGTCGTCAGCTATCTCAAGTTCGTTGCAGAACAGCGTCGGACGTCCGAGCTTCTCTATCAGCGGCTTTGCGAACTGGGTGAACGTGTCGCTCACGACGATCGTCTGGGCAGCGGAGCGCAGGTCGTCGAGGAAGTCCCGCGCGCCCGGCAGCGGGTCGATCCTCGCGATCACGTCCTGGATCTCGCGGATGCCGAGGCCGTGTTCGGAAAGAACGCCGATGCGAAACGTCATGAGCTTGTCGTAGTCGGGCTCGTCGCGCGTCGTGCGAGAAAGCTCGGGGATGCCGCTTGCTTCCGAGAACGCGATCCAGATTTCGGGGACGAGCACGCCTTCAAGATCCAAACACACAAGCTTCATAACGGTTTTCCTTCCTTGCCACATTCGCCTTGCGCAGCCCTGCCCCGCTGCGCCCGTGCCGCACCATATTACTTTTGCGTCCGCATCCGCCCTGCTCTGCTCCCCCGAACGGCGCAGTCGCCGCGACGCACGGCGAGACTCGGCAACCGAAACCGCTAAGGCGGGACGAGGCCCGCTTTGCCCCGAGTACAATACCGGAAGCGCCCGCGCAGCCGAGGAGGGCAGACGTGAAGCTATACCACGGAAGCAACGTCGTTGTCGAAAAGCCGCACATCATTGTCGCCAACCGCGCGCTGGATTTCGGCTCCGGCTTTTACGCCACCTCCGATGAACGCCAGGCGATCCGCTGGGCACGGCTCCAAACGCATCGACGAAGAACGGGCAGGCCGCTCGTATCCGTCTACGAGTTTGACGAATCTGCCGCATGCAAGCTCGCCACGCTTCGTTTCGACCGACCCGACAGAGCATGGCTGCAGTTCGTCTCCCTTAATCGCAAAAACGCCTACCAGGGCGTTCGGTACGACATTGTTTCCGGTCCTGTCGCAAATGACCGAACCATGGCGGTTATCGGGGACTACATGGCAGGCGCCATCGACGTGGAAACGGCGCTCGTGCTTCTTAAGCCCCAGGTTCTTACCGATCAGTACGCCTTTCTCACGGGCGACTCCCTTTCGTCCCTGCGTTTTTTGGAGGTGAGGTGCGTTGATTGAGCGAACAAGCCCCTCTGTGCTGCAAAACATCGATGCCGCAGTTGCCTTGCATATCGCCCACAGCAGAAACATAAGCGCCCTGGAAGGGTTGCGTCGCTTCCTGGGGTCGGAAACGCATCGCATGCTCGAGGACAACGATCTCCGGCTCTGGCACTTCAGCCCGCTCGTCATCTACGATATGTGGGAGAACGAGATCGCCACGGGGGATCCGCGCAACTCGCTGTATTTAAGGAGTGACGAGATTGGATAAGAAGCTCGTCTTTTTCGCCTACCTGCTGGAGAGCTACGCCCAGCACCGGAACACGACGGCGGGCGCCGTCCTCTCGTCCCTCGACGCGAAGGGACTTACCGAGTTTGTGTACGACATGTACGACATGTACCACGCAGAGGCCATCGAGAACGCCTTTGCCGACCTCGACAGCCTCATCTCAACGGGAAAACCCGCCTGGTGATGCCGCCGAAGCGCGCAGCGAAGCACCGAGGCGCAGAGGGCAGAGGCCGCGCCGCTTCATCGCCGCCGAAGATCCGGCCGTCCGCCCGGGGCGCGCTCCG
>CAZBEP010000139.1:0-5298 GCA_964490925.1 uncultured Eggerthellaceae bacterium
CCCGCGCCCGGCGGCTTTCCCCGTGCTCGTGGATATGCTGGGAAGATGCAAGGCTCCTAAAGCGCCCGTGGTAGACTGTCCGCACGAAACGGTGCGAGTTCGCAGATGAAACGAGGCATGATGGCGCGGCGCGAAGACGAAGGGTACGACTGGCTCAACGACCCTTTCGACGACTCGAAAAACCCCGAGGACCAGTTCAAGATGACGCAGGACTCCAAGCGGCTCGTCGCTATCGCCTTCGCGCTCGCCATCGTCGTGCTCTTTGTGGCGGTCGGCCTCGTATTCCTCTCGCTGTTCTCCATGCTGTCGGGCTGACCGCACGTCCGCACTGTCGCTTTGCCGCCATGGCCTTCGACCTTCCTTCCTTCTTCGCGACGCACCGCGTGCTGCTCGCGCCCATGGCGGGCGTGAGCGACGCGGCGTTTCGAGTGCTGTGCCGCGAGCACGGGGCAGACCTCGGCTACACCGAGATGGTCTCGGCGAAGGGCCTGTCCTACGCGAACGCCAAGACGCGGCGCCTGATCGACCTCGCACCGGGGGAGGACCTCGTCGCCGTGCAGCTGTTCGGCCACGAGCCGGACACGATGGCCGCCCAGGCGGCGCGGATCGAGGACGAGCTGGGCGAGCGGCTCGCCTGCTTCGACGTCAACATGGGCTGCCCCGCCCGCAAGATCGTGTCGAAGGGCGACGGGGCGGCGCTCATGAAAGACCCCGAGCTCGCCGCGCGCATCGTCGCGGCCGTGGCGCGCGCGGTGGGGCATTCCGTGACGGCGAAGTTCCGTCGCGGCTGGGCAGAGGGCGGCGAGACGGCGCCCGAGTTCGCCCGGCGACTCGAGCAGGCCGGGGCGGCGGCGGTCGCCGTGCACGGCCGCTTCGCCGAGCAGCTCTATCGCGGGCGGTCCGACCGAGGCGCCGTCGCGCGCGTCAAGGCCGCCGTGTCCGTGCCCGTCATCGGCAACGGCGACGTGCGCACCGGCGCCGACGCCGCCGGCCTCGTGCGCGAGACCGGATGCGACGCCGTCATGATCGCGCGCGGCGCCGAGGGCAACCCGTGGGTGTTCGCGCAGGCGAAGGCCGCGTTGGCGGGAGAGGCCGAGCCCGAGCCGCCGACGGTTTCCGAACGGGTCGAGACGGCGCGTCGCCACGCGCGCCTGCTCGCCGCGGCCGGCGGGGCGAGCATCGTGCGCATGCGCAGGCACGCGATGCGCTACGTCTCCGGGCTTCCCGGCGCCTCGGCCGCCCGTGTGCGGTTCTGCGAGTGCGCCACGGTCGAGGACTTCGACGCCGCCTTCGACGGCTTGCTCGCCGTCGCGGCCGCCTGCGAGAAGGGCTGACATGCCGCACGACCCGTACCGCGCGCTCTACATCCACCTGCCGTTCTGCGTTTCTCGCTGCTCCTACTGCGACTTCGAGACGCGCGGCGTCCCCGCAGACGCCCCCGAGATCGACGAGTACGTCGGGGGCGTCGTCGCCGAGATCCGCCGGCTGTCGAAGGCAGGAGAGCTCGCCGCGATCGAGACGGTCTACCTCGGCGGCGGGACGCCGACGCATCTCGGCGGCGCGCGGCTCTCGAGCATCCTCTACGCGCTCGGCGTGTCGATGCGCCTTGCGCCCGAGGTCGAGTGCACGGTCGAGGCGAACCCGGAAAGCGTCGGCGAGCGGCTCGTGCGCGACCTGTGGGCGCTCGGGGCGAACCGGCTGTCGGTCGGCGTGCAGAGCTTCGACGACGACGTGCTGCGCACCCTCGGCCGCGCGCACGACGCGGACGCGGCCCGCGCCGCGCTCGGGGTCGCCCGCGAGCGCTTCGAGAACGTGAGCGCCGACCTCATGTGCGGCATTCCCGGTCAGTCCGACGAGTCGTTTGCGGAGAGCGTGCGCGAGGCCGCATCGCTCGGCGTGGCGCACGTGAGCGTCTACCCGCTCACGATCGAGCCGGGCACGCCCTTCGACCGCCTCGTCATGCGCGGGGAGCTGCCCGCTCCCGACGACGACGTCGCGGCGCGGCACATGGGGCTCGCCGCGCGGATCCTGCGCGAGGCGGGCTTCGAGCGCTACGAGGTCGCGAGCTATGCGCGCCCCGGCTTCGCGTGCCGTCACAACGTCGCGTACTGGACGGGCGTGCCGTATGTGGGGGTCGGGCGATCGGCCGCGACGATGACGCAGAACGCCGAGCGGCGCATGCGCATGCAGAACGGCGAGGTGACCGACGACCTCGACCGCGCAGGCATGGAGGCCGAGGACCTCATGCTCGGCATGCGGATGGCCGCAGGCGTCTCGGACGAGCGCCTTGACGCGGCGCGCCCGTGGCTTGCCGGCCTCGACGAGGCGATCGACGAAATCGTGTCGCTCGGGCTCGCCGAGCGCTCAGACGGCCGCCTTCGCCCCACCGAACGCGGGTGGCTCTGCGGCAACGAGCTGTACGGGCGCCTCTTCGGCCTCGCGTGACCCCGTTTCGCGCCCGCGTCCCGCGCGCCTTACGCCCTGTCGCACGCCCTCTGCGCCCCGCCGCGATTCGTTGTTTCGAACCTTTTCCATGTTTCGGTGGTGCAAAACGTGGAAAGAGTTCGAAACAAGGAACGCCGCCCGGCGCCTGTCGCGCGCCGCTCGTCCGCGCTCAGTGGCGTTTCAGCAATTTTTAGCACTCGCGCCCCGAGGCTGCTAGAATGTGGTAGAAACGGTCGAAACACAGCATTACGGCGGGCGGCGATGCCGCTTTGCCGGGTCGCGCCGGGAACCCCGTGCGCGGCGAGACGAAGGAGGAAGCGCGCTCCTGTGCTCTCCGACAGGCGACAACGCGTCTTGCAGGCGCTCATCGAGGAATACGTCGCGCGGGCGCTGCCCGTCGGCTCACGCACGCTCGCCGAGCGCTATCGCCTCGGCGTGAGTCCGGCTACGGTGCGCAACGAGCTGTCTGCGCTCGAGGACGAAGGCTACATCGTCCAGCCCCACACCTCCGCCGGCCGCGTTCCGACCGATTACGGCTACCGGGCGTTCGTCAACGATCTGCTCGCCACCGGCATCGTTGCCGATGACGACGACTACGCGCGCGTCATCGCGCAGCTTCGGGATCGCGCGACCGAGCTCGACTCTCTGCTCGAGCGGGTCTCCAGCGTGATCTCGCAGTTGACGAACTGCCTGTCGATCGTCATCGCTCCGAGCGTGCTCAACCTGCGCATCAAGCAGCTTACGCTCATCTCGCTGCATCCGCGCCGCGCCGTCGTCGTGCTCGTGACCGAGGACGGCCGGGTGTTCAACCGCCAGATGGACTTCGACATCAACGTGGCTCAAGACGATCTGGCGCACGTGCAGAACTTTCTCAACGACGCGCTGCTCGGCTCGACGTTGAAGGAGGTCGAGGAGGGGCTTGTCCGCGGGATGGACGAGTCGTTTCGCAACCCGCTCGTGCGCATGGTTCTCGACGAGGTCCTTTCGTGCCTCACAGAGGACTCGGCGGGCCGCACGCATCAGGGCGGCATCAGCACGCTGCTCGCGCAGCCGGAATTCGCGCAGTCCGAGGCCCTGCTTCCCGTCATTCAGGTGCTCGAAGAGGATACCGTGCTGCTGCGCATCCTCGAAGACGCCGCCGGAGCCTCCGACACGACGGTCCGCATCGGTTCGGAGAACGAATCGGAGAGCCTCTCCGGCGTCTCCGTCGTGGCAAGCAGCTACGGGAGGGGAAGCTCTGCGGGCGTCGTTGCGGTCATCGGGCCTACGCGCATGGACTACTCGAACGTGATACGCGCCGTCCGCGCCGCGAGCGCGGCGCTTCAGGACGTGTGAGGCGCGTCCGGGGAGCACGCCGCGAAATCTCTGCATACGTACGAAGAGCACGCGCCGCGAGCGCTTTGAGGGAAGGAAGGGCACAAGATCCGCGATGGCACAGGACCTCTATGAAATCCTCGGCGTCGACCGAGGCGCCTCCGACGACGAGATCAAGAAGGCGTTCCGCAAGAAGGCGCGCAGGCTCCATCCCGACGTGAACAAGGCGCCCGACGCAGAAGAGCGCTTCAAAGAGCTCAACGAGGCATACGACGTGCTTTCCGACCCGCAAAAGCGCGCCCAGTACGACCGTTTCGGCACGATTCCGGGCGCTGCGAGCGGCGGCAGTCCCTTCGGCGGCGGAGCCGTCGACTTCGAGGACCTGTTCGGCGGCTTCGGCATGGGCGACATCTTCAGCTCGTTCTTCGGCGGAGCCGCCGCAGGCCGCCAGGGGGGGCGCAAGGAAGGGCGCGACATGGGGGTCGGGCTGCGCGTGTCGCTCGAAGAGGTCGCCGCAGGCGTGAAGAAGGAGATCGTCTACGACCGCCTTGCGCCGTGTCCCGACTGCGGCGCGAGCGGATTGGGGAAAGGCGGCAGGGTGGTCACCTGCTCGCGGTGCAACGGCACCGGGAGGATCGTCACCGTGCAGCGGACCTTCCTCGGCGACATGCAGTCGGCGACGACCTGCCCCGAATGCGGCGGAATGGGGGAGAAGGTCGACAACCCCTGCTCGGAATGCGAAGGGCAAGGGCGCGTGCCCGACCGCCAGCGCGTGTCGGTCGAAGTGCCCGCGGGCATCCGCGACGGCCAGCAGCTGCGCATCTCGGGTTACGGCGAGGCCGGCATGAACGGCGCGCAGTCGGGCGACCTCATCGTCACCGTGCGCGTGCTGCCGCACGAGTTCTTCGAGCGCGACGGCGACAACCTCCACGCGCGCGCGAACGTGTCGATGGTGCAGGCGGCGCTCGGCGCCGAGATCGAGCTCGACGGCATCCTCGAAGGGGAGGCGGTGTCCGTGCGCATTCCCGACGGCTGCCAGAACGAGCAGGTGATTCGCGTGAAGGGGTTCGGCATGCCGCGACTTCGCAGCGACGTGCGCGGCGACATGCACGTGCATGTGAACGTCGAGATCCCCAGGCGCCTCTCGAAGCGCGAGCGCGAGATCCTCGAGGCCCTCGCCGCCGAGATGGGAGAGGACGTCGCCACGGCTCGCACCCCGTGGCAGAAGCTGCGCGACGCGTTCAACTAGGAAACGCCGATCAACCGCGTCCTCCCGGGGTTTTAGGTAGGCGCAGAGCGCCGGGGGTCGGATCGCGGAGGCGGAAGGGGTCGCGCGCGGCGAGCCCTTCGGCGGGCAGCCCCCCAGCGCACGCACGAGAGCCCTCCGGGAGGCCCGGATTTCGCGGTTTGGGAGGATTCCCCGTCCCGCGTGGCGCGCCGGCGCGGCCTGCCTGTGGCGTTTCCCCAGGTGGCGGAATCTCGGTGCCCCCGAAGCCCTCCCGAGCCGTGGCTAACTCCTCCCAAGCCGGGGCTAACTCC
>CAZBEP010000140.1:0-5227 GCA_964490925.1 uncultured Eggerthellaceae bacterium
CGATCGCGATCGCGGCGGTCACGAGCTGCACGACGGCGACGGATCCCGCGATGATGGTCGCGGCGGGGCTTGTCGCACGGAAGGCGGCGGCGCGGGGGCTTGCGCCGAAGCCGTGGGTCAAGACGATCCTCGCGCCCGGCAGCCGCGCCGTCGAGCTGCTGCTCGAGCGCGCCGGGCTCACAGACGGGCTGCGGGCGCTCGGTTTTCACACCTGCGGGTTCGGCTGCATGAGCTGCATCGGCAACTCCGGGCCGATAAAGCCCGCACTCCGCGGCGTCGCGGGCGACATCGAGCTTGCGAGCGTGCTGTCGGGCAACCGCAACTTCGAAGGCCGCATCTCGCCCGACGTGTCGCAGAACTACCTCGCCGCCCCGGCGCTCGTCGTCGCCTATGCGCTCGCGGGAACGATGGACGTCGATCTCGAAAACGACGCGCTCGGGACGGGCGAAGGCGGCGCCCCGGTGTTTCTCGCCGATATCTGGCCGACCGACGAAGAGGTCGCCGCCGTCGTGTCCGCCTGCATCGACGAGTCCCTGTACGCCGAGGGCGCCGCGGGCGCCTACGACGGCGACGCCGCGTGGCGGGCGCTGTCGGCGGAGCCGAGCGACCTGTTCGCCTGGGATGCCGCCTCGACGTATGTGCGGCGCGCCCCGTACCTCGACCGCATGGAGGTCGCGCCCGCTCCCGTCGAGCCGGTGCGCGGGGCGCGGGCGATCGCGCTGCTCGGCGACTTCATCACGACCGACCACATCTCGCCGGCAGGCTCCATCGCCGCCGACTCTCCCGCCGCCGCATACCTGCGCGAACACGGCGTCTCGGAGGCGGACTCCAACACCTACGGTGCCCGTCGCGGCAACCACGAGGTCATGATGCGCGGCGCGTTCGCGAACGTGAAGCTTGCCAACGCGCTCGCCGAGGGCAGGCGCGGCGGCTGGACGCGCGATTTCACGGACGGCCGCATCAAGCCTCTCTTCGACGCGGCGCGCTCCTACGAGGCCGCCGGCGTGCCGCTTATCGTCGTGGCGGGCAAGATGTACGGCAGCGGGTCCTCGCGCGACTGGGCGGCGAAAGGGCCGGCGCTCATCGGCGTGCGCGCGGTGATCGCGGAAAGCTACGAGCGCATCCACCGATCGAACCTGATCGGCATGGGCGTGCTGCCGCTCCAGTTCGCCGAGGGGCAGGGCGCCGAGGCGCTCGGGATCGACGGGACGGAGACGTTCTCGATCGGGGAGATCGACTTCTCGCACGGCCTGCCGAACCCGCGCGTCGTCACGGTCGAGGCCGTCAAGCCCGACGGCGCCCGCATCTTCTTCGAGGCGACGGTGCGCATCGACACGCCTACCGAGGGTCGCTATTTCGCAAACGGGGGCATCCTGCCCTTTGTCGTGCGCCAGCTCGTTTAAGCCGCCCGCCGTCTGCCGCCAGGCTTGGGCACGACGGGCAGCGGGCGCGCCCGGCGACGTTCCGACTTCCCGTATGCGGTTCGAAAGCGGGATCGCGCCGTATGCACGTCCGCTTCGTGGTAGAGTGGTCGAATGATGCAAGCTGCCGGACGGAGCGTGCCGGCAACGACACGAAGGGGAACCCGTGGCACAGAAATCAAGCATCGACGCTCTGCTCGAGGCGCTCAGGCAGTCGGGAGTCGACATGGGAGGCGGGCCGTTCGGGGGGTCTCCCGGCGGCGAGGACGGCGACTCTGGCGGGTCGCGGGGTTCTGGAGGCTCCGGCCGTCGCGGGTCGGGAGGCGACGGATCCGGTTCCGGGGAGGATCCGCCGCGGGCGCGCATCGAGATCCCGTTCATGGACCGCATGCAGCAGTGGGGCAGGCGCGCGATCATCGTCGCGATCGTCGTCATCGTCATCGTCGCGCTCATCGCGTACTGGTGGTTCCATCCGCCGATCAACATCCACAGTGTGGACACGTGGGCCTTCGTCACCGTATTCATCCTGCTGCCGATCTTCATCGCGCTGCGCGTGAAATCGAAGAAGTACGCGGAGGGCACGGCGAAGAAGGGGAAAAGCGGCGGCAAGGCGAAAACGTTCAGGATCCTGTCGCTTGTGCCGGTGGCCGTCGTGCTCCTCGGCCTCATCGGCGGCCTCGCCTCGCTTGCGGTCTTTCCGGGCAACGCGGAGCGCTACGCCAGCGTGCTCCAGATCCAGGATCGGGAGTACACCGAGGACATCGAGGAGGTCAACTACTCCGAGATCCCCGTCATCGACCAGGCCTCGGCGAGCCGCCTCGGCAACACGCAGCTCGGCTCGATTCCCGAGTACGTGAGCCAGTTCGAGATCTCCGACCTCTACAGCCAGATCAACTACCAGGGGGAGCCGGTGCGCGTGAGCCCGCTCGGATACGCGGACCTGTTCCGCTGGCTCACCAATCGCGAGAACGGCATCCCGGCCTACGCGCTCGTGAACATGACGACGCAGGAGGCCGAGATCGTGAGCCTGCCCGAGGGGCAGGGCATCAAGTACTCCCAGTCCGAGCCGCTCGCGCGCAACATCGACCGCTACGTGCAGCTCAAGTACCCCTTCTACATGTTCGACCAGAAGTCCTTCGAGATCGACGAGGACGGCAACCCGTGGTGGATCTGCCCCGTGCAGACGCGCACGATCGGGCTGTTCGGCGGCACGACGATCTCGCGCGTCGTGCTCGTGGACGCGGTGACGGGCGAGTGCCAAGACCTCGCGATCGAGGACTGCCCCGAATGGGTCGATCGCGCCTACCCGGCCGACCTGCTCATCGAGCAGTACAACTGGTACGGATCGTACTCGAACGGCTGGCTCAACTCGTGGCTCGGCCAGCAGGGCGTGGTCCATACGACGCCGGGCACCGACGGCATGCAGGCATACAACTACATCGCGCAGGACGACGACGTGTGGGTCTACACCGGCGTCACCTCGGCGACCTCCGACGACTCCATCGTCGGGTTCGTGCTCATCAACCAGCGCACCGCCGAGGCCCACTACTACGCGATCTCGGGCGCCACCGAGGAGCGCGCGATGCTCGCGGCCGAGGGCGCTGTGGCAGACCTTGGGTACAACGCGTCGTTCCCGCTGCTCATCAACGTGGCGGGCCGTCCGACCTACTTCATGGCCTTGAAGGACAACGTCGACACGCCGCAGCAGTTCGCGATGGTCGACATCCAAAGCTATCAGAACGTCGCGACGGGCACGACGGTGCAGGAGTGCCAGAACAACTACGTCCAACTGCTGTCCTCGACCGGCGTCGACCTCGAGTCCTCCTCCGAGACGGGCGCGGTGCTCGAGACGTCGGGCGTCATCTCGCGCATTACCGAGGCCGTGGTCGACGGCAACTCGCACTTCTACGTGATGCTCGAAGGGGACGATGCCGTCTACGACTTCGCGCTGCCGGGGCTCATCGACATCGTGACGTATCGCGAGGGGGACTCCATCGCGTTCAGCTACGTGGAGGGAGAATCCCCGATCACCGCCGAAGAGATCCTGTAGCGCGGGAACTCGCCCGAGCCGTCTGCGCGCGGCCGACAACAAGGGGAACGAACGGAAACGAGCCCCGTCCGCTTTTCGGGCGGGGCTTCTCGTGGGAAGGGAGACGCGCGAATGGAGCGGCACCTGACCGAGCGCGACGTGCGCGGCATCGCCGAATACGCGCGCATCGGCATGACCGACGAGGAGATCGCCCGCATGACGGTCGACCTCAACGACATCATCGACAGCCTTGCGCCTATCACCGAGTACGATCTCGAAGGCGTCGAGCCGACGTTCCATCCGATCGGAAGCCTCTCGAACGTGATGCGCGAGGACGTCGCGACGCCTGGGTTTGCGCAGGACGAGGCCCTCGCGAACGCCCCGCAGCAGCAGGACGGGTGCTTCCTCGTCCCGTCCATCCTCGGGGAAGGGGGCGATCGCTGATGGGCGGGCGCGCCTTCGCCGAGATGGGCATCGCGGAGATTCGGCGCGGGATCGCGCGGGGCGCGTTCAGCGCCGCGGAGGTCGCCGAGGCGTCGCTTGCGCGCATCGAGGCAGCCGACGGCGCCGTGCACGCCTTCCTCGAGGCGTCTGCCGAGGCCGCCCGGGCGGCGGCGCGGGGCATCGACGAGGCGGTCGCCGCCGGCGGCGCGGGCGGCCTCCCGTCGCTTGCGGGCGCGCCGATGGCGTTCAAGGACAACATGAACATGGTCGGAACCCACACGACGTGCGCGTCGAAGATGCTGGCGAACTACGCCTCGCCCTACACGGCCACCTGCGTCGCCCGCGCGCTCGAGGCGGGCTGCATCCCGCTCGGCAAGCTCAACATGGACGAGTTCGCGTTCGGGTCGTCGACGGAGACCTCTGCGTTCGGGCGCACCTGCAACCCGTGGGATCTCGGGCGCGTCCCCGGCGGCTCTTCGGGCGGCAGCGCGGCCGCCGTTGCGGCGGGGCTGTGCGCGGCGACGCTCGGGTCGGACACGGGCGGCTCCATTCGCCAGCCGGGCAGCTTCTGCGGCGTCGTGGCCGTGAAACCCACCTACGGCGTCGTCTCCCGCTACGGCGTCGTGGCGTTCGGCAGCTCGCTCGACCAGGTGGGGCCGCTCGCCCGGTCGGTGGAGGACGCCGCACTCGTCCTGAACGCGATCTCCGGCCGCGACCCGCTCGACTGCACGAGCCAGGACGTCGCGCAGGACTTCACGGAAGCCCTCGCCGAGGACGCGCGCGGTATGCGCATCGGCGTCGTGCGGGCCTTCCTCGAGGCCGAGGGGCTTTCCGCCGAGGTGCGCGCGAAGGTCGAGGAGGCCGCCGGGGCGCTGCGCGACGCCGGCGCGGAGATCGTCGAGGTGGAGCTTCCCAACGCCCGCGCGGCGATGAGCGCCTACTACGTGCTCGGGCCGTGCGAGGCGTTCTCGAACCTCGCCCGCTTCGATTCGGTGCGCTACGGCTATCGCGATCCCGGTCACGCCGACCTCGGCGGCCAGTACGAGGCGAGCCGTTCGGCCGGGTTCGGCTTGGAGGCGCGCCGCCGCATCCTGCTCGGCAGCTATCTGCTTTCGGCGGGCGTGTACGAGACGTACTACTATCCCGCCCAGCAGGTGCGCACGCTCATCACGCAGGACTACGTCCGCGCGTTCGAGAAGGTCGACTGCATCCTCGCGCCGACGACGCCCCGCACGGCGTTTCGGTTCGGCGAGGTTTCCGACCCTACCGACATGTACCTGTCGGACATGTTCACGATCTCGATCAACATCGCCGGCAACGGCGGCATGAGCAT
>CAZBEP010000141.1:0-5196 GCA_964490925.1 uncultured Eggerthellaceae bacterium
AGTGAGAAATCCCGTCCTGGAATCCCAAAGGCGCCGCGCACTCCGCACGCGTTCCTCCGAAGGCGGAAAAGTAAAGATACAGATATGCAACATGTACCGAATAATACTGAGCTATAATTTATAGAAGATAAGAATTCCTCCTATGAAATTCTAAAACGGCTATAGAAAAGGCGTGGTCTGGGAAGGGGATGGATCGCTATGGGCAGCAAGGTAATTGTCAGTGAAACAGTGAATCCTTCCAAGTCAGCATACGAACTTCTTACAAAAACACTCATCGATGATAAAAAAGTCTCTATACCAATAAACGTATACGAAATCGCAGAACGCCTTGGAATTGAAGTTCAGAGATTGCCTTTGGACGAAGGCACTGACGGAATACTGGTAAAAGAAGAAGCATCTGGTAGTTTTAAGGCTGTCATAGATGTGTCCGCAAACTCACATCGAGCACGATTCACTTTAGCTCATGAAATCGGACACTATGTTAAAGATTATCAGGATTTTCCCGCTGAAAAAATCGCCGGTATTGTTCAAAAGAGAGACGATATGTCATCTACTGGAAAAGATCCTGATGAAGTATGGGCAAATCAATTTGCCGCCTATCTTTTAATGCCGTCGAGCATTGTAGAACAGTTATGGGCAAATAATACCCCTATTGAAGAAATGGCAAAGATGCTTGATGTTTCCATCGTATCGTTAAGCCACAGGTTAAAAAACTTAGGGCTTGCGCAATGAAAAAGAGTGAAAACGAAAGCACCAAAGAAGCTATCTCAGCCCTCAAAAGGGCGAGGGGGGCAGCTTCAAAATCTAATGATGCTGCCCCAATGGAAAACAACCCCTCAGAATCGACAACTTTACCAGTAGATGGGCCAGACGACACGAATCCAGAAAAAGTCGCACGAGACAGAATACTAAGCGCAGAAGCGTCCAGGAGGGAACTCGAGAACGCCAAGATAAACCTCGAAAATGGGAGACTAGACGGAGAGAACAAGCTACGCAGTAGGCTTGGTTTCACCGCAGAGGCTCTTGTCCTTGGTCAGCTTACAGTATGCGACATCGGGATCATTTTCTACTTCATTTATTGCGCCTACAAGGGCTGGAGTATTTCTGGTGAAGTAATAATTGGATGGATGACTGCCAGCCTAGTAGAGGTTATAGGGGTTCTTTGGGTAATTGCACGCAGTCTATTTCCGTTCCGTGATACCCATAGAGACAAGAATTCTGAAAAATAACGGCTCTATGTTAAACACGTGCTCTGGGAAAGTTAGGTATGCTTGATCAGGGAGTCGATCGTCAGCTGAATGCCGAACGCCGAGAAAAGTTCCTCCTGCTTCGACTTGAGGTTGCAGCACACGCTGCTATGCACTCATGCGCCGCGCCATGCCCGCGAAACACCGCACTCGCGAAGACGCAGCTCACGAATAGCTCGCAGGACGCGGCACCGACCGCCGCCTCCTCCCCGAGGTGGACAAGATCGATCATTCGCACTGAGCATCCCCGCGCAATCAGCTCTTCCGCAAGCTTGAAGTCCGACCACTCGCTCGACTCGTACAAGACACCTATTAACACTCGCTTCAACTCCTCTAAAACAGTGCGGGTCGAACTCAAGTCAATGAGAAATCCCGTTCTGGAATCCCGGAGACGCTGCGCACTCCGCATGCGTTCCGCCGAAGGCGGAAAAGTAACCTCCCAGGTTGGCGTAGTAAGTCAGCGAGGCGCGTCCTGACGTGCCAGATCGCGGCGAAAGCCCGAGGACGCGTACACCGTACGCGACGAGGGCTTGGAGCCGTGAGATGGTATGCCAGGGCGCGCCGCAGCGTCGACCCGGTTCCGGCGGTCGGCAGACCGCCGGAACCCCTACACACTCCACTCTAGGAGTTTGCTGAGAAAGCGCTGCAGTTCGGGCGTTGCGGGCCGGGCAAAGACCTCGGCGCTTTTCCCGTATTCGAGGAGCTTGCCGCCGCAGAGGAAGGCTAGCTTGTCGCAGGCGTGGCGCGCGAAGCCCATCTCGTGCGTCACAACGATGAAGTGCACCCCTTCGTCCCGCAGGTCGCGCAGGAGGTCGAGCACTTCGGTCGTGTACTCCGGGTCGAGCGCGCTTGTCGGCTCGTCGAGCAGGAGCATCTTGGGCTCGGGCGCCACGGCCCGGGCGATCGCGACGCGCTGGCGCTGCCCGCCAGAGAGCTGCGCGGGGCGCTTGTCCCGCTCGCAGCCCATGCCGAAGCGCAGGAGCAACTCATCGGCTCGTTCCGCCGCCTCCTTCTCCGACAGGCCGTGGACGACGCGCAGCGGCAGCGCAACGTTCTCGCGGGCGCTCAGATGATGGAACAGCCCGCCGTCCTGAAAGACGAAGCCGAGGGTTGCCCGGTAACGCGCGCAGACTGCCTCGTCGCGCGGCACCTCGACCCCGTCAACGCGCACCGTGCCCGCCGACGGCTCAAGCAGGCCGCCGAGGATGCGCAGGAGGGTCGACTTTCCCCCGCCGGACGGCCCGATGACGGCGAGCGTGGTCACCTCGTCGTCGAAGTCGATGCCGTCAAGCACCGCACACGCGCCAAAACGGCGGGTGAGACCCTGCATCTCAATGCGCATAGTCAAGCCTCTTCTCGAAACGCTTGCTCACGAAGGTGATCGGCAGCGTCAGGCACAGGTAGAGCGCCGCAAGGAACAGGTAGCAGCCGAACAGGTTAAAGTTCGTCGCACTGATCTCGCGCATCGTCTGCGTGACCTCGATGACCGCAATCACCGACAGCAGCGATGAGTCCTTCACGATGGTAGCGAACTGCCCGGTGAGCGCCGGCAGCGTCCGCGAGACGAGCTGCGGCACAATCACGTGCCTGACGGTCTGCGCCCGCGTGAAGCCGACCGCGCGCGCCGCCTCGAGCTGCCCCTGGTCGATGGAGATGAGGCTGCCGCGCACGATCTCGGCGATATAGGCTCCGGAGAACACGGACAGGATGAGGATGCCCGCGAGAATCCGGTTGTCGATGCCCCAGGCCGTGCCGATGATGTAGTAGAACAGGTAGATCTGCGCGAGCAGGGGCGTGCCCCGTACGAGCTTCACGTACAGATCGCAGGCATAGCGCACGACGAGCACGCGACTGCCCTGCCCCACCGCAACCGGCAGGCCGATGACGAGGCTTAGCACAAGGCTTCCCGCCGAAATCCCCACCGTGAGCAGAAAGCCGTCGATGATGCGCGCGCGGTACTGCGTGACGAAGCTAAAGTCGAGCGCGATGCCCGCCATCGCGAGCGACAGCCACAGAAAAGCGATCGCGACCACGCACACGACCAGATAGTTCGCCGCCGCTTTCAGAGGCGGCGCCGGGCGCTTCGGCTCGGCGGTGAAGGGATTCGCCATCAAGACGACCTCCTCGCTCAGCCCAGCGCCCTCGCGCTAGGCGTCCTGCCCGGATTCAGAGTCGGCGTCGTCAAAATCGAAGAACCAACGAAAGCCGAGAGCCTCGAAGGCCGCATGCTCCTCGGAGAGGTACTCCTCGGTCAGGCGGTCGAAGGTGCCGTCCTCCTTGCACTGCACGATGAACTCGTTGAGTTGCTCGCGCAGCTCATCGTTGCCATCGGCGACAGCAATGCCCCAGTACTCAGCGTCTTGGAAGGGAATGTAGACCGCTGTTGTGGTATCGGGGTTTGCCGCCTGGTTGCGATAGATGGTCAGCTGGTCGTAGAGAAAGCCGTCGGCGCGCCCCTGCACGACCTCCGTGACGCAGGCGCTCTCGTCCGACAGACGCATGATCGTCGCGTTCGTCAGGTTGTTCGTCGCGTACACGTCGCCGGTAGAGCCGGTTTTCACCGCAACGACCTTACCCTCCTGGTTGAGGTCGTCGATCGACTCGATGCCCGATTCCGCATTCGCAAGGATGGCGAGCTGGGCTACGGCATAGGGTTCGGTGAAGTCGATCTGCTCCTCGCGCTCCTCGGTGATGGTGATGGAACTCATCACGCAGTCGGCCTTGCCGGTCTGCAGCGCGGGAATCAGCCCGTCGAAGGCCGTGTTCTCGATCACGAGGTCATAGCCGTAGGCCTCGGCGAATGCCTCCATGAACGACACTGACAGACCTGTTGGCGTACCCGCATCGTCGCGCGTCTCAAAGGGCGGATAGGCAAGTTCCATCGCAACGGTGAGCGTCGTGCCGCTTCCCTGCCCGCTTGCCGCATCGTCCTCGGACGTAGTTGACGTACCCGACGTGCTCGAGCAGCCCGTAAGCGCGAGCGCACCGCATGCCGCGAGCGCCGCGAGCAAGAGCGCGAGCGTGCGACCGCTGCGCTTCCGCTCCCCCTTGCAAGAGATCTTTTTCATAGTCGTCCTTCCGATGTTCCGTTCGTTGATTCACCCGCAGCGGCGCCGTACACGGCCTCCGTCGATCGCCTCGCCCACACCTCGCTGTGCTGCCCACGCGAAGCCGCCCCGCGACCGCGCCGCTGCCGCTGCGCCCGCTCGCTTTCTTCCGGTTCTGCCTCGCCCGCCATGACGTCGATCGCCGTGCGAAGATTTTCCCGCATGGTAGCGAGCACGCAACTCGCCGTCTCGAGGTCATCTGGATCGATGCCGTCGACCCAGGTCGCGCGAAGCCGCACGGAGATGCGGTCGAGGTCGCTCGCGAGCGCGCGCCCCTGATCGGTGAGACTCACCATCACCGATCGGCGATCCCTCGGGTCGCGCTCGGTACGCGCGATGTCGAGACTCACGAGCTTCTTCACGAGCGAAGTCACCGTCGAGGGGTCGCGCCCGATGCGCTTTGAAAGCTCAGACATGGTGACACTGTCGTTTGCGAACAGCTGCGACAGGATGTCTCCGTGAGACGGCGCGAGCCCGGCGAAGCCGCTGCTTTCGAGCGCCTGCGTCAGAAAGGCGCTCACGAGCGCACGCGTACGCGACACCTCGAAGGCAAACTCCTCATGGCAGGAATGCTCGGCTTTGTTCGTTGCTCTTTCCGTACCAACACCTCCCCGCATCATCGCCGACACGCCGTCCGACCGATTCGAGGGCTTCAACGGCGCGTGCATTTACTTTGACGTCAAAGCAACTGTAGACGAAAAATATTTTGATGTCAAAGTTTTTCTCGGAGCATCTCTGGTTTCGGAACCCTGAAGCGCTCAAAAGCGCTCCGCCAGTTCTCATCACACCTGGTCGCGAAGCGCTTTTAATTTGGCGAGGGTTTCTGCGTCGATACGTCCGGC
>CAZBEP010000142.1:0-5194 GCA_964490925.1 uncultured Eggerthellaceae bacterium
CGGTCGGGGAAGAACGCCGCGTAGTCGAGCTCCGGATAGCCGGCGCCGAGCAGGAAGTCGCCGATAACCGTGCGCGGGCCGTAGCAGGAAGCACCCGACATCATGAACGCGTTGTTGGGGGTCTTAAAGACCGCCTGCGCCATCGGCGGAGCATACTCGGTAGCCTCGCGACCCGTTCCCTTGGAAACGTAGATCGCTTCCGGGCCGTACGTATCCCAAATCTTGCGCACTTCCGTCTCGAGGATGTCAAGCGCCTCTTCCCATGTGATGCGCACCCACGTGTCCTTGCCGCGATCCTCCTTCGCGCGCTTCATGGGATATTTGATGCGATCAGGATGGTTGAGGAACTCGCCCAAGGCGAGACACCTCGGGCACAACCGCCCCTGAGTGATGGGATGGTCGGGATCCCCCTCCACCTTGACGAAGTTCCCGTCTTTGTCGGTGTAGATGAACATGCCGCATCCGACCGGATGGCACCCAGGAGGCGACCACCCGCATGTGCGAGTACGTATGAGGCCGCCCTCTTCGACCTTCCATTCCTTGTCCATCGCCATAAGCCTTCTCCTCTCTCTCCTCTCGCCTTCTCGTTTTTTCCTCGCGCGCGCGTCTGAAATCCCCGCAACGCGCCAAGCCCCGTCCTGCGCCCCTGCTACGTTTGCGCACCGCCTCCTCTCTGCTCACGGTGCCTTTCTTCCCAGTTCCTGATAGCTTCGTCCTTCGTTTCCCGCGTGAGAGGCGCGCCGCACTTTCGGCATGAATCAAAAACGAGCATGTTCTTTTTCCCGCAACGGGGGCAGTGGACGAACTTGGGCTTGCAGTTGTCGCAGGTAACCCTGCAGCTGCCGAAGCACATGCGCCCTCGCCGTCCCTCTCTTTGCCTGGTATTCCCGCTCAGTCCTGCGACGGCGGCTTGGGAGCGCCGGGGGCGCCTGGCGGCTTGGGAGCGCCGGGGGCGCCTGGCACGCCGGGAGCCGCCGGCGCGGCGGGGGCGGCGGGGGACAGCGCCGACGGGTCAATCCCCTCGAGGCTCGTTTTGCAAAACGGACACTTCTTCGGCAAAATCCCCTGGGTCACGTTGACTTTTTTGCCGCAGTTCGGACACGCCACGCCGGTGTTCGCTTCGGCTGGTCTAAAACACATGCTGCACCTCATCCTTTCGTTACGATTGGCTCGGATGGCGCTGCCGCAATCGATACCGCAGCTCTTTATGCGCTACGTCTGCCGCCAGCTGCCCCTCCTCGTGCGGTATCTCCAGCGCAAGAACTTCGAAGTCCCTCCGCGTCAGATTTTAGGAAGCGCTCTGCGAGGCTTCATTGACCGAAGCGCCAAAAAAGCAATCCTGTTTTGTAAGGAAGAACAGTCGGCAGTATGGATCTAAGAGATGGGGGCTTTGACTGGCAGAGGCTCTTGTTACAGCTCCCCATCAAGCAACAGTCGATAGCAATCAAGGAGCATCCTCGATCGCAGCGAAGGAGAGTCGAACGAAACCCCGAAGCGCTTTTCTATCCTTGAAATATGATAGAGCACCGTGTTTCGATGGAGATGAACGATTTTCGACGTTTCCGTCGCGTTGCGTTCGCTATTGAGATAGACCCAGACCATCTTGACGACATCCGTTCCGTTTTCCTCGTCTTCTTCAAGCATTTTTTTCAGAATGTTCTTCTCGAACGAATATCGAATGAGATCCGGATCACGCTCCTCCGAGAGCATGTAGTATTTCAAAACATGCTCGAATGCGTAGCAGTACACACCGGATGCGTTGCCGAGAAGCTCCCGCTCGCGCTTCACGCAGCCGCTTAGATCATGCGCCACGCATGCTTGTCGATACGCGAGGGATATATCCTCAATTTGGTAGAACACCTGAGACGCTCCTGCCGTCAATTCGTACCGGGCATAGAGAGTCTCTCCTACGTCTTCGTATACCCCCAACCCGAACAGGGCGAGATCGTCGTCAGACGATGCGTACTCGAGCACAAGAAGGTCGTCTTCGTACATGAACGGGTAGCAGAAGCCTTTGTTCAGACCTTTTGCATCGACCACCGAACGGCTTCTCTCCAAAAACGGCATTGAGGGCGGGAATCGAAACACGAGAAGCCTGAACTGCTTGGCAGAGGGAATCGCCGTAAGGGCAAGCTGCGAACTGAGATACGTCTTAGGCAGCCGTTTGCCCGATATCAGCCCGATGAGAACACGGTGCCAAGGGGACTCAAGATTGACCGTCGTCTTCCAAAAGTCAGTGCAAATGGAAAGGACGCGCTTCATGAATTTTAAAAAAACGTCTTGAAGGCACGCGATCGAGCCGGTTTCGCATGTCATGGCCACATGGAACAGATAAGAGTTGTCGATGAAAACAGGGTAATGCAAGACAGGATACGGATGAGACTCGTCCGGCTCAACGACAAAGAGCTGGTTTGTCCTCTTGGCGCTGGGGAGTATGCGCTCCTCTATAAGAGCTATGTCCTCCTTGTCGTAACAGCCGTTCTTGATCAAATGAAGCCCTCCCCCGGAAGGTCTGATTCCCTGAGAATAGGCGATCAAGTTGTATCCCGTATCGGTGATGCAAACGAAATTACGAAGCGATTGCTCGCTTACGGAAATGAGCCTGTCGAGCCGGCCGTGCCCGTACACGACGCGATCCATCCTGTTTTCCCATATCAGATCGTTGACGAAAAGAGACTGCAGGGCGGCGTTGTATACGTAGAATTTTTCGGTTTGCCGAAGGAAGATCACCCTGTTGCGGTACGTTGATTCTTGCATCCACGGTAAAGGCTGGCCGACTTCGCTGGTTTCATCGGCCTCGCTGGTTTCATCGGCTTCGCTGGTCTCATCGGCTTCGCCGACCGCAATGCAAAAACAAGCCTGGTGGGCATCCAGCAAAGCGAGGGCGTCTTTCACATGGCAGAGAAAGAGCGTTTTCTCGTCGTATGGCTTTGCAAGATAGGCGTCGCTCATGCGAAACACGGCGGTAAACCATGTGAAACGCCTGCGGCACTCTCTTGGAGCATATACGATGTCGAACGCGCTCATCCGCTCGATGAGCATATTGTAGGTAACGTCCCCTACGCCTTGTATCGGGTCAAGCGCAGAATCAGAGGACGCCTGTTCGGCATCTGAACAAGTGTGATCTTTCTGCCAAGGCTCCGTCGCCATGAAGCACGTGAACCCCCCCCCCTGAACGCTTACCGCATAATACCATGTTTGGCTCACCATAATCAGGTGGGGCACAGTAAGTAACTTTAAGGAAACACTACGTAATGAGCCTGCGAAAACCGCCCGCAAGGCCGGCACCTGTCGCAGCGCGGCGCGCAGGCGCCTCGTGTGGGCTGCCTGCGCGAGGGCGCAGGCGCCCGGCACGGGGCGGAAAGGCGGAATGGGTTGATCAGCGTTTCCCTAGAGCGCTTGGCATCCCTTCGCGGAGCTTTTCAGACGGCCGCGCGGCAAAAGAATACGGGGCTTTGGCGATGACTCCGAACGGTCACGTCCCCGGCCGGTGCGCTCGGGCGCGCACGTAGGAGCTTACCGTCTCGGCGTAGCGATCGAGGCGAACGATGAGCGCAAGGTGGCCGCCGGTGATGTCGGTGACGATGGTCGGGCGCGGCATGATGGAGACGAGCGCATCCTTGCTCGCCTCGTCGAAGGTGTGGTCGTCCGACGAGAGCAGGAGCAGCACGCGGTCGTCCCACCGCGCGAAATCGGCGGGTTCCATGTCCCAGTAGCTGCGCGAATCGATGAGGAAGTCCGTCATGTGGAGCGCGTAGTCGCGCGTGAGCATCTGCCGCATGGCGCCGCAAAGGTCGCGAATGAGCGCCTGCTCCTGGCGCGTGAGGTCGCGCGCCTTCTTCATCACGGCCGCGACGACGAGGCGCTTGTAGAGCGCGAACGGCACGAGTTCGAGGAGTCGCCGACTGCGCTTCTGGTTTGCGATCATGCCCTCGAGATGCTCGCGCGCCTCGGGAGCCATGCGCGCGGAAAGCGAGCAGGTGTTGGAAAGCACGAGGCCCGCCACCACGTCCGGATGACGGCGCGCGGCGACCTGCGCCACGATGCCGCCGAGCGACTGCCCCACGAGCCATGCGCGCGCAGCAGGATCGCCCCGCCCGCCCTGCTCGCCGAGCCTGCGAAGGGCCTCGGCCAGCGCGTCGGCGAACTCGGCGATGGTGCCGAAACGGGTCTGATAGTCGCACGTGAGGACGGAAAATTCCCGCGCGAAGCGCTCGAAATGCAGATAGAACAGGTCGGACAGGCCGATGCCGCCCGTAAGCAGGACGAGCGTCTCCGTCGACTCCGGGTTCCGATGGAAGCGGTACGTGAACGGCGCGCCGTTTGAAAGCGTCATGGTGTTCGCCGGATAGGCTGCGCGAAAGGCATCGAGACCCATGGCCGCCCCGACACCGACCCCTTCCGCCGTCATGCGATCACGGCCACGAGCATCGCAGCGAACATGATGGTGAAAACGAGGTTGTTCCACCCGCCGAACAGGACGCAGCGCGCAGGCTGCGGCACGCGCATCCAGACGAACCCCAGAAACGACGTGACCACCGGCGTGAGCACCGCGAGCCACGGCGGAAAGACCGTCTGCCCGAACGCGACGGCGACACCGAGCACGACGAAGCCAAGGTACATGGGCATGATCGCGAACCGCGAGAGGAACATGATGTTGGAGGACACGGCGTCGTAGAGATCGTCATGCCCAGCCTTCGCAATGAGGGAGAGATAGACGTATTGCGCGTGGTAGGCGCCTCCGCAGATGAGCGCGAAGGAAAGGAGCGCCGCCGCTACCCAGACGAGCCAGGCGAAGTCGCCCTGAGCTGCAAGGGGAAGCGCCGCGAAGCCCGCCACGTAGAGAAACGCCGCGACCGGCCCGAGGGCGCCGCCCGCCCGAACGCGCCGATCGGACACGTCGCGCATAATGCGCAGATAGGGTCTGAGCGTGCCGTCCATGTCGTAGGGCCCGCGCGTGAAGTAGAGCAGCATGTCTCCGGCGAACATGAGCAGCGAGCCCATCAGGCCGACGAAGAGGAGGGCAGGGAGCAGGGGCATGTTGCCTCCTTGGGATCGAAAGGGACGACCGTTTTCCGGGTCTGCGCCGCTTCTCCCCCTTCCCTCCTCCAAGGTGAAAGCAGGATGAAGCGGTGCCGTTTCGTTCTACAATGTTAGCATATTCTAACTTGTTTTCGCGGCGCGGTGCCCGCCA
>CAZBEP010000143.1:0-5182 GCA_964490925.1 uncultured Eggerthellaceae bacterium
GACTGGGAGTCGCCTACGCTCGGGGCCTGGGGCTTGGGCTGGGAGGTCTGGATCGACGGCATGGAGGTGACGCAGTTCACGTACTTCCAGCAGGTGGGCGGATTCGACTGCAGCCCTGTGCCCGCCGAGATCACCTACGGCCTCGAACGGCTTACGATGTACATCCAAGGCGTCGACTCCGTCTACGACATCGTGTGGAGTCGGGGCGACGACGGCACGGTCTTTACCTACGGCGACGTCTTTCTCGAGAACGAGCGCGAGTTTTCGGCCTACAACTTCGAGGTGGCCGACACCGAGCTGCTCTTCGGCGAGTTCGACCGCTACGAGGCCGAATGCAACCGCGTGCTCGAGGCGGGGCTGCCGCTTCCCGCCTACGACTACGTGCTCAAATGCTCGCATGCGTTCAACCTGCTCGATGCGCGCGGCGTGATATCGGCGACGGAGCGCATGGGCTACATCCTGCGCGTCCGCGCGATCGCGAAGGCCTGCTGCGCGAGCTACCTCGAGCACGTCGCGGGACAGGCCGCCGACGCGGGCGCCGGCGAGGGGGAGAAGGGGGCCTCCGATGGCGAGTAGGACGCTTGCGTTCGAGATCGGTACCGAGGAGCTGCCGGCCTTCGACCTGCACGCGGCGACGGGCAAGCTGCCGCAGATCGCGGCCGACGCGCTTGCGGGAGCCGGCATCGCGCACGGCGGCATCGAGAGCTACACGACGCCGCGGCGCCTCATCGTGGTCGTGCGCGAGGTGCCCGAGGCCACCGAGGCCGTCGAAGAGGAGTTCCGCGGGCCGGCCGCCAAGATCGCCTTCGACGCCGACGGCAACCCCACGAAGGCGGCGGCGGGCTTCGCGCGCGGCAAGGGCGTCGATGTGGCCGACCTCGAGCGGCGCGACGTCGGCGGCACCGAGTACGTGTTCGCGACGCGCCGCATCCCGTCGCGCGATGTGGCCGAGCTTCTGCCTGCGGTGCTTTCCGGCATCGTGGTGGCGATCCCCTGGCCTAAGACCCAGCGGTGGGCCACCCGCTCCGAGCAGTTCGGCCGTCCGGTGCGCTGGCTCGTGGCGCTGTTCGGAAGCGACGTCGTGCCGGTCGAGTTCGCCGGACTCGTTGCCGGGCGGCTCACGCGCGGACATCGCTTCCTCGCTCCCGGGCCGCACGAGGTCGAAAGCGCCGACGCGCTGCTCGACGTCGTGCGCTCCGCCTCCGTCGTGCCGAGCGAGGCCGAGCGCGAGGCGTCCATCCGCGCGCAGGTGGCGGCCGTCGAGGCGGAGACGGGCCTTGTGGCGCAGCTTCCCGCCAGGACGATGGAGGAGGTCGTGAACCTCGCCGAGTGCCCGACCGTCATGGTGGGGTCGTTCGACGAGCTCTTCCTCGCGGTGCCCAAGGAGATCACCGTCGACGCGATGCTCGTGCACCAGCGCTACTTCCCGCTGTTCAACGCCGACGGCTCGCTCGCCAACAAGTTCATCGTGACGTCCAACGGCGACCCGGCCTTCCGCGCCAACATCGTCGACGGCAACGAGCGCGTCGTCGCGGCGCGCCTCTACGACGCGAAGTTCTTCTACGACGAGGATCTGAAACGTCCGCTCGAAAGCTATGTGGAAAAGCTCGATTCGGTCGTGTTCCAGGAGAAGCTCGGCACGATGCGCGCGAAGGCCGACCGCATCGTCGCGCTCGCGCGCCACCTTGCGGCCGACGCGGGCCTGAGCGGCCAGGACGCCGCCGACGCCGAGCGCGCCGCGTACCTGTGCAAGGCCGACCTCGTGTGCGGCGCCGTCGTCGAGTTCACGAGCGTCCAGGGCGTCATGGGCGCCTACTATGCGGAGGCCGCCGGGGAGACCTCCCAGGTGGCGCGCGCCATCGGCGACCACTACCGCCCGCGGTTCTCGGGCGACGAGCCGCCGGCGTCGATGGTGGGAAAGGTGGTGGCGACCGCCGACAAGCTCGACACGATCTGCGGGCTGTTCGCCATCGGCGAGGGGCCGACCGGATCCTCCGACCCCTTCGCCCTGCGCCGCGGCGCCCTCGGCATCGTGGGGATGCTCGCGGGCGCCGGAGAGGCGCTGCCCGTGAGCCTCGGGCCTGCGATCGACGCGGCGCTTGCGGGCTATGCGGCCCAGGGCGTCGCGTTCGATGCGGCTGCGGTGCGCGCGGCGGTGGTCGACTTCTTCGTCATGCGCACGCGCGTCATGCTGCGCGATGCGGGCAACGAGGCCGACGCGATCGACGCGGTGCTCGCCGCCGGCGTCGCCGAGCCCGCCGAGCTCGTCCGCCGCGTGGGCGCGCTCGGGGAGGCGCGCCGAAACGCCCCCGAGACGTATCAGGACCTCGCGATCGCCTATGCGCGCGCGAACAACCTGCGCGATGCGGAGGCGGGCGCCGACGTCGACGAGGGCATGCTCGCCGCAGTGGAGCGCGCGCTGTTCGACGCGGTCGCCCAGGCCGAGGGGCGCGTGGCCGCCGCGCTCGCGGCCGACGACTATGCTTCGGCGCTCGCCGAGCTTTCGCGCCTGCGCGCGCCGATCGACGACTTCTTCGAAGCGGTCATGGTCATGGACGACGACCTCGCCGTCCGCGCGAACCGCATGAAGCTGCTCAACCGCTTCGTCGCCGTGTTCTCCAACGTGGCCGACTTCGGCAAGATGGCGAAAAAGTAGCGCGCCGACGTAATTGCCTCATGGGCGATTCGGCGGCCAACGGATACGGTGCTCGAGCCCGCATGTGGGGAGGCGGAATTCCTCGTAGCTGCGTTTCGCCGCTTTGAGTCTATCGGCGTTTCGAGCCGTCAGGCCGCCGCGCAGATCGTCGGATGCGAATTGCATGACAAAAGCGCCGACGCCGCCCGCAGAAGATGCGCATCGCTCTACTCAGAACCTACTATCGAGGTCGGAGACTTTCTGAAAAAACGCCCCCGAGACGAATTCGATGCCGTGATCGGCAATCCTCCATATGTGCGATTCCAGCTTCTCGGCGGCTCGCAACGCGATGCCATACGCGAGGTGTCCTATAGGAGCGGTCTCGCGATGAGCGCGATGGCGTCTGCGTGGGCGCCGTTCGTTATCCAGTCGGCGGCGTTCCTGAAGCGGGGAGGACGGCTGGGACTCGTTTTGCCCGCCGAGCTTCTTGCGGTGAACTATGCGGCGCCGGTGAGGTCGTTTCTGCTTTCCTCGTTTGCTGAAATCACGCTCGTATCGTTCGACGATCAGGTGTTCCCTGGGGTGCAGGAAGAAGTGGTGCTGCTTTTGGCGCGGGGCTACCGGGAAGGGTTCACCGACTGCCTTTCGTGGGTGCAGTGCTCTGGCGTCTCGGACATGCTCGAAACCGAGCCTAAGCTGTTTCGACCGTCGAGCAGCGAGTCTCGCTGGACGAGCGGTTTGACGACCGACGTGACAGAGGGCGCCCTCCGAGAGCTCGAGCGTGCGGGCATGCTCTGCCCTCTGAGCGAATGGGGCTCCGTCTCTCTCGGTTCGGTGACGGGGAATAACGGGTACTTCATTCTTTCGAGGAACGACGTGGAGACGTGGGGGCTGGGGGCTTCCGACGTACGACGCGTATCGCCTCCCGGATCGCGGCACCTTCGTCGCCTTTCCCTTTCGGAAGAGAACCTTGACGAGCTTGAGCGTCGCGGCATGAGAACGTATTTGTTTTATCCCGAGCCTGAGCCGTCAGATGAAGCATGGCGGTATATCGATTACGGAGTCGATTGCGGGGTTGACCGGGGGTATAAATGCCGAAAGAGGAACCCCTGGTGGAAGGTTCCCCTCTCTTTGAAACCCGATGTGTTCCTCACGTACATGAATGACTACATGCCGAACCTGTGCGCCAACGAGGGACGGGTCGAATGCGTGAATTCAGCTCACGGCCTTGTCTTTTCTGACCGGCTTCGAGCCTTAGGAAATGCGCTGCTTCCGCTTGCGTGCCTGAACAGCGCTACGTCCCTGCATTCGGAACTCGTTGGAAGGGCATACGGCGGCGGCGTTTTGAAGCTGGAGCCGCGAGAGGCCGGAAGGTTGCTGGTTCCTTCTCCCCTGGCGCTTTCCGAGGCATCGTCGGCACTCGAGGATGTGAAAGGGCTTGTGGCGGCGTGCGAATCGGGGCGGGAGGCGGATGCGGCCAGGTTGGTCGACGAGGTGCTTGCCCGCTCGTTTCCCGATGCCGATGACGCGTGGGTCGAGACCATGAGAAGCGAAAAGGAAAGGCTCTATGCTCGGCGGAGGGCTCGAAGAAAGCGAGGATGACGCTCGTGGACGCATATTCGAAATTCGAACGGGTCATCGACGATCATGCTGCCACAGGGGGCGCTGCTATCTGCGGTCGGTCGTTTTGGGACGCTTCGGGCGCTCCGGATCTGGACTCCCGCTTCTCGAGTCGCTCATAACCCGCACGATTCGCGATGGAGATAGCGCGGAAAGCGGAGCTCTTGCCCGGGCGTTGGACATGTGGATCGCCGAAGAGCTCAGGGCGGCTGGTTTTGCCGAGGGGGAGTGCGGCCCCGCCTGCGCGAGCCGCGGGTGCTTGATCCAAGTGTGGGGGAGTTCGTCGAAAAGCTGCCGAAAAAGCTTGCGAAACAATGCCGAGACTATTTCAGCCGAGGAGGATCCGCCACGGCGAGCGTTCAGGGCGCCGTGTACCAAAAGCAGATCGACGTCGGAATGTCCTCGTGGCTCGCAGGTCCAGAGATTCTTATTTCGACGAAAACGATGAGCGGCTCGTACGGGAAGAACCTCGCAAACAGGTTCGAAGAGGCGTATGGCGATGCGATGAACCTGAGAAAGCGCTATCCACTTGCGGCGATAGGGTTTTTCTTTCTCGTCGATTACGAGATAGCATCCTGTTCTTCGGATCTTTCAAAGGCGATCCTCATGCTGAGAAAGCTCCATGAGGAGGACGGCGCTTACGACGCCACGGCGCTTTTGCTTGTCGATTGGTCTTTGGGGCGTGCCGTTGTCCCTTCGCAGAAGGGTCTCGTTCCCGAAAGCTTGAGCGCCGCTACCTTCTTTTCGAGGATCGTGAACCTCGTGCTGTTGCGGGGAAGCGTTGCCAGGCACGAGCGTGCATACGAAAAAGCGAACGTCTGTGCGATGGAGCTGTGACTGCTGGCTTCTCGCTGTTTTCCTTAGGGAAACGATGACCAATCCATTCCGCCCGTCTCCGCGCCGGGCCGCCCGGGGCGGAGTCCCTCG
>CAZBEP010000144.1:0-1563 GCA_964490925.1 uncultured Eggerthellaceae bacterium
GCCGAACGCGAATGCCGCTGCCGGCGCGGCGATCATAGCGGCCGCCGCTACGGCAATGCATATGAGCGCCGCTTTCCCGATCTTTCCCATGTCCGCCTCCGTTCTCTCTTCGCTTTGAAAGACACGAACGAATGCGGCGAATCCTTGCAAGTTTTTCTTGAACTCGTCTGTATCGTCGCGGGATGTAATGACGTTGGAGGCATCGAACGAACGCGCCCGGCAGGCTCTCGCCCCCTTTCGCATGCCTACTGTTTGGCGCTCACGTAGCTCTCGTCGACGTTGATCTTGCAGATGTAGGTCGGGCGCTCGGCACGGACCGCGTCGGCGATGCGCCGCTTGAGCTCGTCGGCGGAAAGCGGCAGGTCGACCGGGCGCATGACGTCGAACACGACGTTGGTGTGGGTCGTTCCGGGCACGGTGCGCAAGTCGTGCACGGTGACGCGCGGGTCGATCTGCGCGGCTTGCTGGGCGATCCAGTTGCGCAGGTCGTGGGCTTCCGGGTCGTCGGTCACGATGGGGTCGTAGTGCAGCGTCACGATCATGCGGTCGTGCTCTTTGAAGTCCTGCTCGATGTTGTCGATGAGGTCGTGGCTTTCCAGCGGGTCCGTCTCGGCGGCCATCTCCACGTGCGCGCTCGCGAACTGGCGCCCTGGGCCGTAGTCGTGCACCATGAGGTCATGGGTGCCGAGCACGCCGGGGTAGCTTAAGATCTTCTCGCGGATATGCTCGACGAGCTCAAGCGACGGCGCCTGCCCGAGCAGCGGGCTTACCGTGTCGCGCAGAAGCCCGATGCCGCTCCACACGACGAACGCGCCCACGGCGGCCCCTGCCCATCCGTCGAGGTCGATGCCGGTCACGGCGGAGACGATCGCGCAGGCGAGCACGACGGCCGTCGCGATCGCGTCGTTGCGCGAGTCGGCGGCCGTCGCACGCAGCGTGTCGGAGTCGATGCGCCTGCCGATCGAGCCGTTGAACGCGGCCATCCATAGCTTCACGAGGATCGACAGCGCCAGCACCACGCAGACGGCGACGCCGAACTCGGTCGGTGCGGGGTCGAGCAGTTTGCCGACGGACGATTGGACAAGCTGGACGCCGACCGCCACGATGAGCGCCGCGACGACAAGCCCCGCCAGATACTCGTAGCGGCCGTGCCCGTAGGGATGCTCGGGGTCGGCCGGTCGGCTCGCGAGCCTGAAGCCGAGCAGCGCGACGATGTTGCTCGCCGCATCGGAGAGGTTGTTCGCCGCGTCCGCAACGATGGAGACCGATCCCGCCACCAGGCCGATCACGCCTTTCGCCACGCACAGCGCGACGTTGCAGACGATTCCCACGATGCCGGCGAACTGTCCGTACCTCGTGCGAACCCCAGGGTTTTCCCCGTTGCCGCAGTCTTTGACGAAACGGTTGACGAGCCACTCGGTCATGGCGAAGCGAGCCTCCTCGGAATGCGTGCGCGGCCTCCCAACGGCCGAGCCTCGGCATCCGCACAGTATAGGGGCTTTATCGGTAAGCGCAGGCGAACACCACTCGGAGAAGGGCGCGAAACGTCTGTGGGCGCTGCGG
>CAZBEP010000144.1:1663-5171 GCA_964490925.1 uncultured Eggerthellaceae bacterium
CTGCGGCTGCTGCCTGTCGAGCCGTGGGCGCCGCAAGCTCTGCGGCTACCGCCTGTCGAGCCGCAGGCGCCTCGGCTACTGCCGCTCGAACGGCAGGCGCAAAAGCTCGGCGCGCTTCTTCTTGATGGCGGCAAGCGCCTCTGCGGGGTCGTCGATGCCGAGCACGGCCTCCTCCATCGGGCAGCGGCCGGTGTTCATGCGGTTGCGGATAGCCGGCACGCGAGAGCCGTAGTACGCATCGATGCCGTGCGCCGCGAGCGTGGCGCGGGCGGGCTCGCTCATGACCGGGGCGTATGCCTCTTTCACGCCAAGGATGACGAGCAGCATCGCCGCGCCTTTGCCGATCACCTTGTCGGCGACCGAGAAGCCGGAAAGGTCGGTGTTGCCGTCGATCCAGGAGATGAGCGAGCCGACGCCGCGTTCCGTGCTCGTGTAGGCGATGCTGCCTTTGCAGGCCACGCAGGTGCACGTTCCCGTTCTGAGGAGTTTGCGCGCCGTCACGAGCGATGTGGTGCCGGTTGCGGTCATCCGTTAGCCCTTCCTCACGTTCATTGCCCGCATGGCGTTGATGATCGCGATTACCGCGACGCCGACGTCGCCGAACACGGCAAGCCACATGTTCGCGATTCCGAGCGCCGCCAGCACTAGGATAACCAATTTGACTCCGAGGGCGAACGCGATGTTCTGCCGAACAATGCGCATGGTCTTGCGGGCGATGTGAATGGCGCTCGCGATCTTGCTCGGCGCGTCGTCCATGAGCACGACGTCGGCCGCCTCTATGGCCGCGTCCGATCCGAGCGCCCCCATCGCTATGCCGATGTCGGCGCGCATGAGCACCGGCGCGTCGTTGATGCCGTCGCCGACGAAGGCGAGCTTGCCCGTGCCGCCGGCCTTCTCGGCGAGCAGCTCCTCGACGCGCGCCACCTTGTCCTGCGGCAGCAGCTGCGCGCGGTACTCGTCGATCCCGAGCTCGCGCGCGACGTCCTCGGCGACCTCCGCGCGGTCGCCCGTGAGCATGACGGTGCGTGCGACGCCGGCCGCGCGCAGCTTCGCGACGGCCTCCCGCGCGTCGGGCTTGACGATGTCGGCGATGACGATGTGGCCGATGTAGGCGCCGTCGACCGCAACGTGGAGCACCGTGCCGGCAAGCTCGCAGGTGCGCCACGCGAGACCCTCGTCCTCCATGAGCTTGTCGTTGCCGACGACCACGAGCTGCCCGCCGACGCGAGCCCGCACGCCACAGCCGCTGACCTCTTGCGCTTCGGCGACGAGCTGCGGGTCGATTGCCTCGGTGCATGCCTCCTTGACGGACAGCGCGATGGGGTGGTCGGAATATGCCTCGGCATGGGCGGCGAGCGAAAGGAGCCGGCCGGGGTCGGCGCCGGGCGCGGCGCAGACGGCGACGACTTCAAAGGATCCGCAGGTCAAGGTGCCGGTCTTGTCGAATACGACGGTGTCTGCCTGGCTCAGCGCCTCGAGGCAGTTGCTGCCCTTCACGAGCACGCCGATGCGCGACGCCCCGCCGATGCCGCCGAAGAACGAAAGCGGCACGGAGATCACGAGCGCGCACGGGCACGACACGACGAGGAAGGTGAGCCCCCGCTCCACCCAGTCCGCCCAGGGCAGCCCGAAGGCGAGCGGCGGCACGACGGCGAGCAGCAGCGCCGCGACCACGACGACGGGCGTGTAGGAGCGGGCGAAGCGCGTGATGAACCGCTCGGTGCGGGCCTTCTTCTCTGCGGCGTTCTCGACGAGCTCGAGGATGCGCGTGACGGTGGACTCCCCGAAGGGCCTCGTCACGCGGACGGTGAGCGCTCCGGTGAGGTTCACGCATCCCGAGGCCACCTCCGCGCCCGGCTCGACGTGGCGCGGCGCCGACTCGCCGGTGAGCGCCGAGGCGTCGAGCTGCGAGGCGCCGTCTATCACGACGCCGTCGAGCGGCACGCGCTCTCCGGGCTTGACGACGATCTCGCCCCCCACCTCCACCTCGTCGGGATCGACCTGCACAAGCCCCCCGTCGGCCGCGCGCACGGTGGCGTAGTCGGGGGCGATGTCCATCATCTCGGCGATCGACGCGCGCGACCGATTGACCGCGTAGCTCTGGAACAGCTCGCCCACCTGATAGAACAGCATGACGGCGGCGCCTTCGGCCATGTGCGGGTCGCTGTCGGGGAACAGCACGAGCGCGAACGCGCCGGCAGTGGCGACGGTCATGAGGAAGTTCTCGTCGAACACCCGGCCGCGACCGATGTTGCGCGCCGCGCGGGCGATGACGTCGCAGCCCGCGACGAGGTAGGGCACGAGGAAGAGGGCGAACTCGAGGTAGAGCGCGTACGGCTCGGGCGCGACCGCCTCGAGCGCGCCGAGCTGTTCGGCGACGAGCACGGCGAAAAAGATCGCGAGCGCGACGACAATGCGTGCGAGCATGCGCTTCTGTTTAGGGGGCATGGCGGTTCCTTACAGGTTTCTGGCCGAAGCGGCGCGGCGGGGGCGTGCCGGAAAGCGATGCGCGCTTCGCCCTCCGAGGCGTGCGCCTCGGCTGCTCGGCGTATGCGGAAGGGTCGGCGGCGCGCGGCCGGGGCATTGCCGGCATGCGGCCGGACGCCGGCGGGACGCGACCGCCCGGCGGCTCTAACGGAGGATGACGCAGCCTTTCTCGATCCTGCTGATGGCGGCCTGCGCCTCGTCGAGGATCGCGTCGAATCGCGCGTCGTCGGCGTCGATTCTGAGCTTCGAGGTCATGAACGCGATGGACGCCTCGTTCACGCCGTCGATCTTGTTGATGGCTCCCTCCATCTTGGCGGCGCAGTTGGCGCAGTCGAGATCCTGGAGCTTGTAGGACTTCCTCATCGGTGTTCCTCTCACGGTCGGTTTCGGGTCGGCGCATCGAGCGCCCGGGCTCTTCGGGCAGGCCGGCTCGCCGCGCCCGGCGGCGGCTCGGCGCAGCGTGCGAACTATTCGCAGATGTGGGACATGCCCTGGGCGATCATCGTGTAGACGTGGTCGTCGGACAGCGAGTAGATGACGTTCTTCCCGTCGCGCTGGAACTTGACGAGGCGCGCTTGCTTGAGCGTGCGGAGTTGGTGCGACACGGCGCTTTGAGTCGCGCCGACGATGGCGGCCAGGTCGGCCACGCACAGCTCGGCGCCCATGAGCGCGTAGAGGATCTTGATGCGCGTCGTGTCTCCGAAGGTCTTGAACAGGTCGGCGAGGTCGTAGAGCATCTCCTCGTCGGGCATCTCGGCGGGCGCGCGCAGGGGTTCGTCGGGATGCGCGTGCTTGTGGGAGGCCGGGTCGCGGCAGGTCGCGGCATCGGGAGTCGCAGAGAGGGCGCGCTGCGGCTCGGCGGCTTCCGATCCCGGGTCGATCTCTTGCTGTACCATGATCAAACTCCTAAACATATGAGCAACTGTTCATAAGTATAGAGGGAGAAAACGGGGCGTCAAGGGGGAGACTGAAAATTCTGCGGCAGATGCGGGTGCGCGCGGCCTGCGAGGGGCGCCTGCGA
>CAZBEP010000145.1:0-5152 GCA_964490925.1 uncultured Eggerthellaceae bacterium
CGACAGACAGGGAGCCTGGGCGCGGGGCGGAGGGGTCGCCTGTCTGCCGTTTTTCCCGCGTTCGCGGGGTTTCCGGCAGACAGGGGATCCGGGCGCAGGGTTTTCGGCAGACAGAAGGCCCCGTGTCTGTCGAAAGCCCTGCGGAGCCGGGGGCTGTCTGCCTTTTTTCCTGCGAACGCGGGGTTTTCGGCAGACAGCGCGGGCATGCGCGCCAGCGCGCGGCGGGCGAGCGCTCGCCGCATGGTATAATCGGGTGCATTCGGCATCGCACGCCGCATGGCGGGGGTTTAGTGGGGAAACCCAGGGGGGCGAGCCATGAACACCGACCTGTTTTCGACATCCACGTCGGCAAAGATCCGCGTATTCAACGCGCTGTGCAAGCTCGTTGAGCACACCCCGCTCGACAAGCTGTCAGTGAAGCGGCTCTGCGAGGAGGCCGGCGTCGGCAAGACGACGTTCTACACGTGCTTCCAAGACAAATACGAGGTGCCGCTATGGTATTCGACGCTTTCCTACGAGGTCGGCGCGATGCAGATCGGCCGCACGATGACGTGGGAGGAAGGCCACCGCATCACCACCGAGGCGTTGCTTGCGAAGCGCGACCTGCTCCTATGCGCCACGAAATCGCACGAGTACAGCATGCTGAGCGCGCGGTGGATCGAGGATTCCCTCATCGAGACCGTGACGAAATTCAGGCGCATCAAACTTACCAGGGCGCTCAAGATGCAGATCGTAGCCCTCGCCGCCGGCGAGACGGCCCTCGCCACGCGCTTCTTCTGGCCTCGCCACATACCCGACCTCGACACCTACGTCGAAACGCTCGTGGCCATCACGCCGCGCGATCTGTACCTCCTCTTCAAAACGCCCGTCGCCTCCCCTGATGACGACGAGACCTTGAAGATGAACAGGCTCGCGCTCAGCGTCCTGCAGATGCAGTAGCCAAGCGCGAGCCCTAAAAGGCGCGGCTCTCTGCGCTCGAACGCGCCTATCGCGTGACGCCGACTCCTTTCGGAAGCAGAACCATCCACGCCACGTAAACGACGGCGACCACAGAAAGCAGCATGTAGAACAAAAAGTAGTCGCTACCGGCGATGGGAGAGAGAACGCAGGTGGGGATCACGAAGGCGCCGAGGTTTTGCAGGCAGGCGAGAAATCCGCCGCCCGCGCCAACGTATTCAGCCGCAAGGTCGGGAATCTGCCCCGGCAGACCTTGGTTGACCGCCATAGCCCCTCCCCAGAAAAACGTCAGGCAAAACAGCAACGGCATCGTCCAAACACCCCACGGAAGCACCCAGGCGACCGTGTTGCACGCGATGCCGACGACGCCGTACACGAGGATGCAGGGCTTCGCGCGTCCGACCTTCGACGCGACCGAGGCCAAGATCACCGAACCGAAGATGGCGCCGCAGATGCCGAGCGTGCTCGCGAACCCGGCTTCGGCTTCGCTTGCCCCCTTGAGCTGCTGCAGGCCGTCGACCATGAACACGCTGCACGCGGCGACGGCGCCGAATAGCAGGAAATAACCGATGCTCGCGATCCACACGCTTTTGTTTCGCAGCGCCACGCCGAGGTACTTCGTAACGCTTTGCGGCGCCTCCTCGGAAGCCTCCTTGACGGGACTGTTCTTCGCGAACGCCATCGCGACGAAGCACACCGCGCAAAACGCGAGGCAGAACCACAACAGCGCCTGGATGGAGGAAAACAGGGACGCCGACGACATGCCGATCGCCGTGCCGAGCGAGCCGACGGCAATGTAGACGCCCATCGCGAAGCCGAACTGCTTCGGCGAGAACCACGCGCCGAGCGTCTTTGCAACGCTCGCGGTCACCGCACTCGACATGAAGCCGATGAGGAAGTTGCCCGCAACGAAGGCCCAGTACTCCGGCACTGCGGCGCGCAGAGCGCACCCGGCCGCCCCCACGACGAGCGCCGCAAGCACGACCTTGCGGGCGCCAAGCCGGTCGACGAACCCCCCGAAGAACAGGCACGTGACAAATCCGGTGAGGTACGGCACCGTCGTCAGAAACGAGAAGCTCACCTGGTCGATGCCGTAGTCGCCCATCACCTGCCCGGCCATGCCCGCCAGGCTCATGATGGCGAACAGCGCAAACCCGTACGTGAGCGAGAACACGGCGAGGACGAACCACCGGAACCCATGCCGGTACCGCGCGTCGCCGGCGCCCTCGCCGCCCACGGCCTGCGGCCGCGTTGCCTGATCGCTCATGCAAACCCCCCTTTCAACAAGGCGGGCCGGGCGGTTGCTCGAAAAGAGCGCGCCCGGCTCGCCGCGCACGGACTCCCGCGCGCCCCGGCGCCCGCACGGAGCCCCCGCGCGGACGATGCGTCGGACTGGCCGGCGAAACCCCTGCCGGCCAGCCTCTTCGGGCTACTCGATCACCCAGAGGGCGTAGCCCCGCTTCTGCGCCGCCTTCTCGGCCAAATCGGCGACGGTGCCCCACTCCATGATCTTTCCCGGACAGCTCTGGACGCACAAAGGCGTCTTGTCGAGGGAACGGCGCTCGGCGCACAGGTCGCAGAGCTTGCCCGGCACCGGCGAGAACCGGTACTCGTAGGCGCCGTCCTCGATCTTGAACGGCCCCATCTGCAAGATCTTGATGCCAAAGACGCCCGTCGGAAGATCGTGCTCCTTCTTGCAGGCGACCTCGCACGTATGGCATCCCGTGCAGAAATCCGTGTCGATCAGGATGCCCCTCGCCTCGCTGCTACTTCTCATATCCGAACCCCCCCAACTTCGTGACCTGCTCGGTCGGCAGGATCTTGCTGTTGTCCTCCGTGCACTTGTAGACTTTGCACAGCGTGCACTTGTACGGAGCCCCGTAGTTCGTCTCGCCGACGACGCACATCGTCGTGAGGTTGTTGATGTTGCTGTCGAACACCCGAAACAGCTCGTCGCCCTTCGTCTCGGGGAACCACCACCCGTGCTCGGCCCGCACGACGTCTTCGTGGAGGAAGTCGGACAGCTCGACGCGCTGGCGGCAGCGGCCGCGACGGTTCTCGATCCACACCCAGTCGCCCTCCGAAAGCCCCATGCGCGCGGCCGTCTTGGAGTTGATCGTGACGCGAGGGTCGGGGTGGATTTCGCGCATCGTGGGAAGCTGGCGGTTCTCGGAGTGGAAGTAGGCCCACGAGCGCTGGCCGGTCGTGAGAACGAGCGGATACTCCTTGGCAAGAACCGGGGCAGACACCGGGCTTTCGGGCGCCTCCTCCCAGTTCGGCAGCGGATCAACGCCCGCCTGGTCATACATGAGGGAGTACAGCTCGACGCGGCCGGACATCGTGCCAAACCCCACGTCGCCGTTGCGCAGCAGACCCTTCTCGTACTTGCGGTACGGCCAGTCGTGGTACGAGACGAGCTCCTTTTCGATGTCCTCCCATTCCCCCTCGTAGGGCTTCGGCCACACGGTGTTGGGCAGCTCGGTGTTCTTCATGACCCACGTAAGCAGCGTCTTGTCGTCGTAGATGCCGATGCGATCGAACAGCTCCGGATCGAGCCGGCGGCCGATCTCGACGATGACGCGCTCGTCGGAGCGGCAGTCCTCGTACTCGGTGAGCTGGCGGATCGCGCGAAACGGCATCCACCAGGTGCGCAGGCTGTTGCGCTCGTGCCCCATCGCGCAGGGCAGGAACAGGTCGGCGCAGGCGGCGGCCGTCGGGGTGATAATGTAGTCCATAACCACGTTAAACGGCACCTTAAGCAGCGCCTTGTACACGCGCGGCGCCTCTCCGGCCATGTTTGCGATGGGATTGGTCGTCTGCATGAACGTCATCTTGACGGGGTAGGGCTTGTCCGTCTCGATGGCCTTGAGGATGGCATCGGGTGATGCAGACCCGGCGACGAGCGTTTCGGTGTCGGCGGCCTTGTTCAGCGTGAGGATCTTGTCGCGCACGTCCGCATCAAGCAACTCGTAGCCGGTGCGGTAGCCGCAGTAGATGTTGTACGCCTCGCGCACGATGATGTTTCCGCCGGGCACGTCGATGTTGCCCGTGATGGCGGTCATGTTCGTGATGGCGTGCGCCGTCGGCACGCCGTGCGGGTGCATGTCGATGGCAAGCCCCCACTGGATGGCGGCCGGCTTGCTCGTCGCGTAGAAGCGGGCGGCCTCGATGATCTGCTCTTTGGTTATCCAGCATATCTCGGCGGCCTTCGCGGGGGTCCATGCCTGCACGCGCTCCTTAAGCGCGTCGAAGCCGTACGTCCAGCGATCGACGAAATCGTGGTCGTAGAGGTCCTCGTTTATGATGACGTTGAGCATCGCGAGCGCGAGCGCGCCGTCGGTGCCGGGTCGGATGGGAAGCCAGTGCTTCGAATGCGCGGCGAGCCAAGTAAGCTCGGGATCGACGGTGACAAGCTCGCAGCCGCGCTTCATCGCCTCGACGATCCAGTGGCCTATAAAGCCGTCGCCGTTCGAGACGAGCGGATTGTTTCCCCAGATGACGATGCACTTCGGACATTCCCACTCAGGGTTGTCCATGCCGTCCTCGAACTGCTGGCCCATGTCGACGATCGTCGGGTCGCCGACGACGTAGGTCTGCGCGGTGTTGCGCGGCAACATGCAGGAGTCGCCCGAGAGGAAGCCGAGCGCGAAGTTCGGCGTCTTGAACGCCGTGAACGCGAGGAACGGCGTCTGCCACACGATGTTGCGGCCGGTGCCCTGCAGCGCGACGATCGACTCGGAGCCGTAGTTCTCCCAGATGTCGCGCACCCTTTCCTCGATGATGTCGTATGCCTCCTCCCACGAAATGCGCTCCCACTTGTTCTCGCCGCGCTCGCCGACGCGCTTCAAGGGGTACTTCACGCGCTGCTCGTTATAGAACGCCTCGGGAAGATTGAGGCAACGCGCGCAAATGCGCCCCTGGGAATACGGGTCGGTCGGGTCGCCCTCGACTTTGACCACCTTGCCGTTCTTCACGTACACGAGCTGGCCGCACGCGTTGTGGCAGCCCGGCGCCGTCCACTGGTAGTTGCGGTAGACGGTGCAGTCGCCCTCTTGCCACTCCATCGGCCTGTCTGACAATGCCATGTCTCCCTCTCCTCTCTCTCGTCTGACCTGGGAGCACATCCCGGTTCGCCCGCCTTCCGCAGTCGCCGCCCCGAACATGCCCGCACGGTGGCGCTCCGTGCGGGCGCACG